>CAZHLB010000011.1:0-5127 GCA_964533005.1 uncultured Saprospiraceae bacterium | reverse complement strand
GTGTCAGGTTTCAACACGAATTTTCACTAATGTACGAATTTTCACGAAGTGGGACTTGGGGCTTCGAAAAAGCTGAAAAGCGTCTTGCCGTAATTTCTTTCCTGGAAAAAATGCGGGTGCTGCTTGAAGTGATGGTTAGGGTTATGCTCCAGCACGAACCAGCCGCTTGGCTTGAGCAAATTCTTCTCGAAAATCAAGTTTGGAATGGTGTCAATCGTTGGCAAGGCATACGGTGGCCCCGCAAAAATGTAGTCGTACTGCTCGCTCGCCCGCTGGATGAATTTGAAAACATCCGACTGCACGATTTTGACAAGCTCCTCGATTTTAAGCTCCTGCGCCGTTTTCTGCACAAACTTCACTGCTGGCGCAAAATTGTCCACGTAGGTCACGTCTCGGCAGCCTCTTGAAATGAACTCATAAGTATGATTACCCGTGCCGCCGAAAAGGTCGAGGACTTTGATTTCTTCAAAATGCAGGTTGTTTTCAAGGATATTGAACAAGCCTTCCTTCGCAAAATCGGTGGTCGGGCGGGTGGGCCAAGAGCTTGCCGGAGGATTGAAACGCCTGCCTTTGAATTGACCGGAAATGATGCGCATATTCGATTGGTGAGTATTTTTCAGTTAGAAAGGTCTCTCGATTTACGTTTACGAAACTTTGGAAGTTTCGTAAACGTGCGAGCCTACTTGCAAAGCGCCAGCGAATACAAATCGAAGTACAAGTGCGGCGGGACTTCTGAAAATCTTCTCCCAAATTTCAGGAAGGGCGGCGAAGGCAGGAAACGAAGGTTGCCGACGTAGCGGAAGAGCATCTTGTAGATTTCCGAGTTTTCCATGATTTGCCCCGACAAAAACACCCTTGCGACTGCCGGGTCTATGTTGTACTGGCTCAAAGTCAACAGCACGTAATACATCACATCGGCTGCCGTCGAATATGGGAAGGCATTGTAAAACAACAAGTTGCGCTTTTGAAAAATTGCCACCTGGAACACTTCCCGGTGGAAATTGACGAAGGTCACCTGGATTTGTTCGTCCGGCATCATTTTGCGGCAGCCCGCTAAAAACGGGGTGACGCCTGCGTAAAAACGACCCGTTGGGAATTGCTTTTTCATCACCCCGGTCAGTTCCGGCATGGATTCATACACGACTTTGACGGACAGCTCCGACATCTCATCCATTTGCACGGCGGTGGAATTTGCCTGGCTGGAAAGCTCGTTGAGATAGGTCGTTTTTTCTGCCTCATTGTACAGCCGTTCCGGCACGAGTGCAGTGGAAAAGACAGGCAGGATGATTTTCACCCGGCGATAGAGGTAGCCCAGCAATTCGTCGCGAGCGAAGATGTCGTTGAGGGAATTTTTCAGTCGGTAGTCATGCTGTGCCGGGAAGGAATAGCTGCGCAGCAAAAGCGCCTGGTCGTTGGCGGTTTCAAAGACGAAATACACCAAACTGTCCATCCCAACGAGGATGGACAGTTGGTAGGCAGTGGACAATTTCTTGTTGAAATCGGAATCTATGATGTCGTAATTCACTCCCAGCTTCCGGTTAGGATGGGCTTGGCTCTGTCCCCGAATTTGATTTTCTTCTTCGGGTCATAGCGCTCATCGTATTTTTTGAATTTGGTCGAAGCGAATTCGCCCATGAAATCTGAGTAGGCAGCGCCTACTTCCACTACGTGAACCACGTCTTGCTGATACGAGACGGTGTCCGCATAAATTTCAAATTGCTTGCCATCGCCAAAAGGCATTTGCCCCAAGGCATCCAGGTCAATACCCATTTTGGCGACCGAGTCGGCGGCGGCGACGTAGGCAGTGTCGTAGGTGACGTTTCTGTTGTTCGGGTCGTCCGGGTCGCCATAGACCTGGATGATGCGGAACCTACCGTTTTTCAAAGTATCCCGCAGTTGCTCGAAAGACGAAGCGAACTTGCCGGTGACACCCCGGTAAGCCTCCTGCGCCTTACGGATTTCAAGGAGTTTGGTGATGATGGCTTGCTCCCGGCGGTCTTTTTCCGCTTGAAAAGCAATAGGTTCCTGAATTTGCTTGTACAATACAAAGCCCAGAAAGGCAATCAGGACAAACATCAAGGCATTGAAAATGACTCTCTTTTTCATTCCGGTCTGTTTTGTTTCGGTGAAAGTTGATTGGATTGACGGTTGCAAACGATTTGCAGGCGCAATTTTAAAAAATCAGGCGGTTTCCCTTCAATATTTGCTGCTTTTGATGGAAAAGTTGCCCTTCGTTTTGGTCAAGCCTTTTGCCAGATGCAAAAAATGGAAAAGCGGGTGGGCTGAATGGAGATTTTAGGTTTCAGGTTTCAATGGTTTCAGGTTTCAGTAAATCCAGGTATTCTGTGAAACCCTGAAACCTTTGAAACCTGAAACCTTTGAAACCACTCAATTGCTGCCTATTCGGCACTCGCCGACGTACCGTGCGCCTTCGTCCACCATCATAAATTTAGCGTTGATAGTACCCCGGATGAGAGCGGTGCCTTTCAGATGCAGCGTTCCTTCGGCGTGAATTTCACCCTCGATGGTGCCCATGATGATGGCGTCTTTCGTGCGAATGTTGCCTTCCACCTTGCCTGTTTCGCCCATCACGAGGCGTTGGCTGCACTTGACTTCGCCTTTGATGAAACCGTCGAGACGTACGTTTTCGGTTGAATGAAATTTGCCCTCGACTCGGGTGCCGGATGCCACCACGCAGGTTTCGCCGGAAGTACCGTTGGAGCCATTCTGAGAAGGAGCGAGCAGTTTGTCGGTGCTGGGTTTTGTTTTTGTACCAATCATTTCAGTTTCAAAATTTAGGCGCAGCGAGGAGGAAAGCGTAGTTCCTCTCGTTGCGGCGGATGTTCACGGTTGTTTTTTTTATCGCTGTTTTAAAGTGGTGGTCAGGCAAGTTTTTCTCAGAGTCAAGTTTAGAAAAGGAGAGGGCAGGCAGGCAGGCGTCTGTATTTTTGCGGCGGAATTGCTGCCGGGTGGCAGCGAGCCGGGCACAAATGTAGAGACTGACAAATAAAAAAATTTGAAGCGTGAGCATAATTATTTTGGGAATCGAGTCCTCCTGCGACGATACCGCCGCCGCCGTGCTTCGAGATGGCGAGGTCTTGAGCAACTGCGTCGCCAACCAGGAAGCACACCGTCTGTACGGAGGAGTGGTGCCGGAAGTTGCATCGAGGGCGCACCAGGAAAACATTGTTCCGGTGGTGGATTTGGCGCTGAAAAAGGCAGGGGTAGAA
Organism: uncultured Saprospiraceae bacterium; assembly: GCA_964533005.1. Taxonomy (GTDB): domain Bacteria; phylum Bacteroidota; class Bacteroidia; order Chitinophagales; family Saprospiraceae; genus UBA6168. The sequence goes on along the minus strand of CAZHLB010000011.1, from coordinate 1,897 downwards.
AAAGAAACTCTGAGCGCCGTTGCCTTCACGAGGGGACCCGGCTTGATTGGGTCGCTGATTGTCGGGACGGCTTTTTCAAAAGCATTTGCCCTCGGCCTTGGCATCCCACTTGTCGAAGTTCATCACATGCAGGCCCACGTGCTGGCGCATTTTGCCGAGGAGCCAAAGCCGAAGTTCCCGTTTTTGTGCCTGACCGTCTCCGGCGGGCACACGCAAATCGTACTGGTACGTGATTTTTTGGACATGGAAATCATCGGTGAATCGCTCGACGATGCCGCCGGGGAAGCCTTTGACAAAACTGGAAAATTGCTTGGCTTGGAATACCCGGCAGGTCCCGTCATTGATAAACTCGCCCGCCAGGGTACGCCTCGCTTCGACTTGCCGGAGCCGCAAGTGGCCGGTTTGAACTTCAGTTTCAGCGGGTTGAAAACTTCCATTCTTTATTTTTTGAAGGAAAAAATGCAGGAAGACCCTGCCTTCATTCGGGAGAATCTCGCCGACATCTGTGCCTCGGTGCAGGAGCGCATCGTCGCTATTTTGCTGAAAAAACTGCGCAAGGCGGCAAGGCAGACGGGCATTCGGGAGGTGGCGATTTCCGGCGGCGTCTCTGCCAATTCTGGCTTGCGTGAAGGGCTGGAGGAGATGGGAAAAAAGGAAGGCTGGAACACGTACATCCCCAGGTTCGAGTTTTGCACGGACAACGCTGCGATGATTGCGGTAGCAGGGTATTACAAGTTTCTCAAGGGCGAGTTTGCAGGGCAGGATGCTGTGCCGGTAGCACGGATGGAGTGGTGAACAGTTCTCTTTGGATTTGACTCGAAAAAAAGACTTTTGCCCGCCGTTTCCTCATCAATCATCAATCACCATTTTGAAAAAGATAATCATCGCCATAGACGGTCACTCCTCCTGCGGAAAAAGCACCCTCGCCAAAGCCCTCGGCAATGCCCTCGGCTACGCCTACATCAGCACCGGCGACATGTACCGGGCAGTGACTTTATACTTCATTGAAAAAAAGGTGAAAATCGCAGACCCTGTGGCGGTGCTGGCTGCCCTGCGCCAAATCCGCCTGCATTTTGAAAACGACGGCACGACCAACCGCATCTTTTTGAACGGCAGAGATGTGTCCGAAGAAATCAGGAAAATGCACGTGGCGGAATTGGTCAGCCCGGTGGCAGCTTTGCCCGAAGTGAGGCGGGAAATGGTACACCAGCAGCAAGAAATCGGCAAACAAAAAGGCATCGTGATGGACGGCAGGGACATCGGAACGGTCGTTTTTCCCGATGCCGAGTTGAAAATTTTCCTCACCGCCGACCCCGATGAACGTGCCCGTAGACGTTACGATGAATTGAAAGCCAAAGGCTTGGACGTGAATTTTGAAGAGGTGAAAAGCAACCTGTTGGAGCGTGACCGGATTGATTCGACTCGGAAGGATAGCCCACTGCGGGAGGCGGAAGATGCCATCGTTTTGGACAACACGCACCTCAACCATGAACAGCAATTGGAGGTGGCTTTGGATTGGGCGAGGGAGCGGATTTGAATAACCTTTTGCAGAAACTTAGTTCAGCGCAGCTTTTTGCTGTTCCGGATTTTTGCATTCCTCACCCTCCTGCTTGCCGCAGACGGAGCAAGCGCCAAACTTATCCTTTAACATAGGATTGTTCGAAGCGCAGCCGCCCCGAAACTCCCGCTTACGAAGCAGATAGCCAATGTTTATCAGCAAAAATGAAATGCCGACAATGGCGAAAATGGCGAGCAAAAAATTCAAAAATTGCATGATGGAATTGCTTTGGAAAAAGCAGGTTAGACCTCAAAAACTGGCATTTTTCAGTCAACCCCTTCGTGAAAATTCTCCTCCTGCAAACGGCGGCTCAAAGGAATAGTTTACTGCGTAGATTTC
>CAZHLB010000010.1:0-25702 GCA_964533005.1 uncultured Saprospiraceae bacterium | reverse complement strand
TCGTAGGCATTGGCGTCGTCTGCGTCCGCCACGCCGTCGTTGTCATCGTCGAAAACATTGCCATTCACGGAGCCGTCTTCGTCGAAATCGCAGGCGTCGGCAGTGTGGTCGGGAAGGCATGGGTCAAAATCGTCCGGGTCGAAATCGGAATGGTCGGACGGGTAGTCCGAATAGTATTGGTCGTTGTCAATGTCCGTCGGCAGGCACTCGCCAGGGAAATTGGTGTACGGGTCGCACTTGCCCACCGGGTTGGTTTCATCGCCCCCCTGGTTAAAAATGCCATTGTGGTTCGTGTCTTCCGTGCCGTCGCCGATGCCGTCGCCGTCGGTGTCGGTGGAAAGCGGGTTCATTTCACCTGCGTCGAGATTGCCGTTTTTATTCTTGTCTTCGTTGCCGTCGGAGATGCCGTCGTTGTCGGTGTCGGGGTCGAGCGGGTGGGTGTCTGCACCATTATTATATTGCCCGTCGCCGCCTGTCTCGTTGGTGTCGGTGATGCCGTCGCCGTCGCTGTCGGAGTTGGGGTTGTAGTCGCTAACGTCTTGATTATCAGCGACGCCATCGTTGTCGTCGTCGAGGTCGTTTTGATTGACAATGCCGTCGTGGTCGAAATCGCAGGTGGGCGATGCGACGGACGGATTGCACTGGTCATCGTCGTCCGGGTCGTAAAGCGGGTCGCCGGGCGTGAGGTCAGCGAAGTAGCCGTCGTTGTCGTCGTCCGTGTTTTCGCAGTTGAAACCTGCGGTTGAAAATGGCGAACATGGGTCGGTCGGGTCGCTTTCGCCGGGTTCGATTTGCCCGTTTTTATTGGTGTCTTCATCGCCGTCGGCAAGGATGTCACCGTCGGTGTTGGCGTCCACCGGGTTGGTTTCGTCCAAGTCCTGGTTGCCATCCTGGTCGTTGTCTTCTACGCCGTCTTTGATGCCGTCGTCGTCGGTGTCGTCGTCGAGCGGGTTGGTGTCGGAGCCTGCGTTGTAAGTTCCGTCGGCGTGTGTTTCGATGATGTCGGTGATGCCGTCGTTGTCGCTGTCGCTTTGCGGATTGAACGGGTTGGAGTCGCTGAAATCAGCCACGCCGTCGCCGTCGTCGTCGGGGTCGGTGTTGTTGAGCGTACCGTCGCCGTCGAAATCGCAGGTGGCGAAGGTTTTGTTCGGGCTGCAATAATCGAGCGGGTCGCTCTCGCCTGCGTTCACCACGCCGTTGCGGTTTGCGTCTTCGACGCCATCTTTCAAGCCGTCTCCATCGGTGTCGGCGAGCAGCGGGTTGGTTTCACCTGCGTCCAAGTCGCCGTTTTTATTCTTGTCTTCGACGCCATCCTTGATGAAATCGTTGTCGGTGTCGTCGCTGAGCGGGTTGGTGTCGGTGCCAGGATTATAGACGTGGTTGCCGCCTGTTTCCACGTTGTCTTTGATGCCGTCGCCGTCGCTATCACTGTCTGGATTGTAAGCTCCGGCATCGTAAAGGTCAGCCACGCCATCGCCGTCGTCGTCGGAGTCGGCGGAGTTGGGCGCACCGTCTTCATCGAAATCGCAGGTATTTGCAGAATGGCTGGGCACGCACGGGTCGGCGTCGTCCGGGTCATATTTGGGATGCGTTTCAGGATAGTTTCCGTAGTACAAATCGCCGTCTAAGTCTTGCTTCACGCAAGCTGCCACCGTCGGATTCGGGTCGCAAGCGTTGAGCGGGTCGCTGTCGAGGACAGGATTGTACGAGCCGTCGCCGCCCGTTTCCGCATCGTCGGTGAGCAAGTCGCCGTCGCTGTCGCTGTCCGGGTTGAAATCGTTGATATCGTCATCGTCCGCCACGCCGTCGTCGTCGTCGTCGTTGTCACCCCCGACCCCTGAAGGGGGGCCATTTAGCTGCCCGTCGCCGTCGAAGTCGCAGGTTTCAGTCACTTTGTTCGGGTCGCAAACGTCGAGCGGGTCGCTTTCGCCACCGTCGAATTGACCGTTTTGGTTTTCGTCTTCCACGCCGTCGCCCACGCCGTCGCCGTCGGTGTCTGCCAAAAGCGGGTCGGTTTCCGTGGCGTCGGTTTCACCGTTTTGGTCGAGGTCTTCCACGCCGTCGGGAATGCCGTCGTTGTCGGAGTCGGCGTCGAGCGGGTTGGTGTCAACGTCGCCGTGATAAATGCCGTCGCCGCCCGTTTCCAGGTCGTCGCTCAAGCCGTCGCCGTCGCTGTCGCTGCTGGCATTGCAAGCGTCAGAGTCCTGGACATCCGGCACGGCATCGTCGTCGTCGTCCTCATCATCTGAATTTACCAGACCATCCGCATCCATATCGCAGGCAGGCGAGCAAAGCTGCGGCACGCAAGGAATGGCATCGTCCGGGTCGAACAGCGAGTTGTTGTTCGGCACATTAGAATAGTAGCCATCGCCGTCGTTGTCCGTGCCGTTGCAAGCTAAGGTCGTGTTGTCGGGGTCGCACGGGTCGAGCGGGTCGCTGTCGGGCGACGGGTTGTAAATGCCGTCGTTGCCTGTTTCGTCGTCATCGCTGATGCCGTCGCCGTCGCTGTCGCTGTCTTTGTTGAAATCGTCGAGGTCGGAGCTGTCGGCAACGCCGTCTGCATCGTCGTCGGTGTCCGTTTGGTTGGCAATGCCGTCGCCGTCGAAATCGCATTCCTGGAAAAAAGCTTCCGGGTCGCAGCGGTCGGTCGGGTCGGTTTCACCTGCGTCGAGGTCGCCGTCCTGGTTGGCATCTTCCACGCCATCCTCGTAGCCATCGTCGTCCGTGTCGGCGTTTTCAGGGTCGGTTTCGCCCTCGTCGAGAGCGCCGTCGTTGTCTTTGTCTTCGAGGTTGTTGAAGAGTCCGTCGCCGTCGGTATCATCGCAACCCGGTGCGCTGCCATAATTGAGCTGATAGACATATAGCGGAAAACCCGGCGCTCCGAAATCGAACACGCTCAGGTCGTTGCCGGGGTTGGTTCCCAGCGAGTTGGGTAGTTGCGCAAACGGGTCTTCTTCGTTGTCAATCAGATAAACCTCCCCTGCGCAATCTGTCTTCCGCTTGAAGCGAAACAGCATGGTTTCCTGCGTGGAGACGTAGGGAATTTTCGGTGCGTCGGCATTCAAGCCAAAAGAAAAATAGTCATGTCCCGGGTTTTCGATGGGCGCTCTAACGGTAGCGTTCAAGCCCCACAAGCCAAAAACCGAGGTGAAATTTTCATACTGAAAGCCATTCGGCGCCACCACCGTAATCTGGCCGGGGCCCGAAATCGTGCTGGCAGACGGGCTGATGGTTTCGTCCGGGCGCACGTAAACGGCGTAGGTCACGCCGTCGCCCAGCAGTCCTACCCGCAAGTCGAGAGCTACTATTTCTTGGGCGAACAAGCCGCTCAAAGCCAGGAGCGAAAAAAGAAGGGAAAGGCAAGCCTTTTTAGCCAAAAAAAAGGTGGCGGATTTCATAGTTTGTCAAATTTTGAATGAAAGGGAAAAGAAAAAACGGGGGCGTTTCCCGCCGGGCAACAGCCGTTGGCAGGGATAATTTATCGGCAATCAGCGCCTGCGGAATGCTCCGGGCAGGCGAGGTTTTGCGCAGTTAACTTGATTGAAATGAGGAAAACCTGGCTGAAAAAAAGACCGGCGCAGGGAGGGGAGCAGCCAGTCGAGCCAAAGTGCGTGAAGCAGTGTACAGTGATTTCATGTTCGTCAAGTTTTTGTCTGAAAGTAGTTGTGTTTGAGTTAGAAACCCTTTGAACGAGGGGAAAAAAGTGAGCCAGTCGAAAGGGAGGGGGGACGAAAAGGGAGGAATTGACGAGGAATTTGGCAAATACAGTGCCAAGTGAAAACACAAGGTTGGCGATAGGTTTTCAATCTTTCGGAAAGGTTATCCCTCGGCTACCACCATAAACTTATTCTTCTTCCCATTTTCCACCATCAAAAACTTGCCTTTCAGCAGCGTCTCGTGGTTCGCCACAAAATCCAGGCTCTGAATTTTCTCCTTGTTTACTGAAACCGCCTGCCCCTGCACCGCCCGCCGTGCCTCGGCTTTCGAGGGAACGATACTCGTTTTTTCTGCCAGCAAATCCAGGATGTTGACGCCGTTGGCGAGGGCATCTTTTGAAATGGAGAAGGCAGGAATTTCCTCGGCGACTGTTTTCAACTCATTCTCATTCAGTTCCAGCAAATTTTCCCGGCTCGCACGAGCGCCAAAAAGCAGGTTCGACACTTTTTGCACCGAGTCGAAAGCCTCCTGTCCGTGAATGCGCAGGGTGACTTCTTCGCCCAAAATGCGCTTCAGTGCCTGCGGGTCGCCAGCGTGTTGGGCTTCCAAAGCCTCCACTTCTTCCCTCGTTTTCAGGGTGAAATAGCGCATGACTTTGGGCAGGTCGGCGTCGCTTGTGTTAATCCAAAACTGGTAGAATTGGTACGGCGAAGTCAGGTTCGGGTCGAGCCAGACATTGCCTTTTTCGGACTTGCCGTATTTCGTGCCGTCCGCTTTGGTGAGTAGCGGCGTGGTGATGGCGAAGGCTTTTTCGCCCAAATTCCGGCGGATGAATTCAGTGCCGCTGGTAATGTTGCCCCACTGGTCGCTGCCGCCCATCTGCACCGTGCAGCCGTCATTTTGCAACAGGCATTGAAAATCGAACGCCTGCAACAATTGGTAGCTGAACTCGGTGAACGACAAGCCAGTTTCAAGGCGATTCTTCACGCTGTCCTTGCTGGTCATGTAGCTCACTGTCAATGTTTTACCGACATCTCGGAGGAAATCCAGCACGTTCATATTCTTGTAAAAATCGAGGTTGTTGCGCAGCAGTGTCCGGTTGTCGCCGGTCTCGAAATCGAGCAGTTTCATCATTTGCTCCTGCTGCCGGGCAAGGTTGGCGTCCAATTCTTCGTAGGATTTGAGTTGGCGTTCCTCTGACTTGCCGCTGGGGTCGCCAATTCTACCCGTTGCCCCGCCCATCAAAACGATGGGCCGGTGACCGGAAAGCTGGAATAATTTCAGGATTTGGATTTGCACAAAATTGCCGATGCCGAGCGCCGGGGCGGTCGGGTCAAAGCCAATGTAGCCGGTTCGCATGCCGGAATTGAGGTGTTCTTCGACGCCTTCGGTCGTTTGGAAAATCATGTTGCGCCAGCGGAGTTCTTCGATAAAATTCATTGTCAGAGATTTTAAAAGGCGGCAAAAATATCAAAGCTGCCCAAACGTCGGCAGGGTTTTCCCGATAGCAATCGGGACTGCCGACGTTGTTGCCCCAGACTTTTGCCTTTTGCCTTTTTACTTTTTCCTTATTTCGCCCCATGAACCTCGAGTTTTTCCTCGCCAAACGTGCCTTCAAAGACCGGCAGAGTTTTTCCGGCTTAATTATTCGCATCGCCGTCGTCGCCGTCGCCCTGAGTTTGGCGGTGATGATTGTCTCGATGGCAGTGATTTCGGGCTTCAAGCACCAAATCGGGGAGAAAATTTTTGGGTTCTGGGGGCACATTCACATCACCAGCACGCAGGTCAACCGCTCGACCGGGGAGGCAGTTCCAATCAGCATCGAACAGCCGTTTTATCCTTCGCTCGAAGAAATCGGGCAAATCAACTACGAAGACATGCCGCTGCTTTTTGGTTACGAACTGCCGCCCAGGCAAGCGACCACGCAAGGCGGCATCCGCCACATCCAGTCCTTTGCCATGAAACCGGGCATCCTGAAAACCAAGGAAGAAATTGAAGGCATCATTTTGAAGGGCATCGGCAAGGATTTCGACTGGTCATTTTTTGACAAATACCTCGTGGAAGGCGAGCCGGTGACGTTCACCGACACGGTCGGAAATGGCATCCTGATTTCCAAGCAAACCGCTGCCCGCCTGAATTTGAAACTCGGCGACAAGCTCATTTTCAACTACGTTTTGGACAATGACGGGCTGGCACGAGCCTTCCGGGTACAAGGAATTTACAAGACGGGTTTGGAGGAATACGACCGGAAATTTGCGCTCGCCGACCTGCGAAAAGTGCAGCAGGCGCTGGGCTGGCAGGCTGACCAGGTAGGCGGTTTCGAGGTGTTCATCGAGGACTTGCGAGACCTCGACATTTTCACCGAATACATTTACGTGGAGCAACTGCCCGGCGAACTTTACTGCGAAAACATCCGTGAAAAATACCCCGCTATTTTCGAGTGGCTGGCGCTGCAAGACATCAACGAGGTGGTGATTTTGGTGCTGATGCTCATCGTCGGCTTGATAAACATGGTGACGGCGCTGATGATTTTGATTTTGGAGCGCACGAACATGATTGGCACTTTGAAAGCCCTGGGGCAGACCAATTGGGGCATTCGGAAAATCTTCCTCTATCACGCCGGGTATATCATTTTGCTCGGTCTTTTTTGGGGCAATCTGGCGGGCATCGGGTTCTGCCTTTTGCAGCAAAAATTCGGCATCATTCAACTGTCGGAAGAAAATTATTACCTCTCCACCGCCCCGGTGGAGTTGAGTTTGTTCACTGTGCTGACGCTGAATGCTGGCACGTTCCTCGTGACACTGCTTTTTCTCATTCTGCCTTCGTGGCTGGTGGCTCGCATCAGCCCGGTGAAGGCGATTCGGTTTAAGTAGGCAAAGAGGAAAACGTCTTCCATTTTTCATTTTTAGCGCATGGAGAAACGTCGGCAGGGTTTGGAACCCTGCCGACGTTAGGCTATCCTACTTCCCCCAAACCCTCACCTCCGCCAAGCTCAGCGGATATTTCTCCCCCGGATTATTCAATTGAATGCGCACGTACCTGCCTTTCACGCCATTGTCAAAAATGGCATTTAATTCCGCCTTCAGATTTTGACCGGGAAAGGATTTTTCCACTGCGGGGGAAAAATTCGCCTGCTCGGAAATCGAGATTTTCACGTTGCTCAGGCGGAACTCGTAGCCGGTGCGATTGAAAATATCCACGTAATAAATGGTCGGGCTGCTGCCCAAATCCACCTGCCACCAGGGGCTTGCTTTCTCTGATGTGTGTGTCACCGAATTGTGGTTCCAGTCGCCGTCGGGGTTGCCATCCACTGCACGGTCGGGATTGCCGCCATGAGCGGTATCGCTTTGCGATGCTGCCTTGTTCAAGGCAAAATTGGTCATAGTGTTTCTGGGGCAAGGCAGGTATTGTTGCACGTAGTTTGGCAATTTTTCCTTGGGACACAAGCCGTTTTTTTGTGCGCAAATGACGTTGTCGTTGGCAGGCTTTTCCGGCTTTTTGCTTGAAAAAAGGAAAACCAGGTGTGCGTCATTGTCCATGTAATAGCCCACATCCGTGTTGGTTCCGTCAATGTCGAAAAAGGGGCGGATATGGGAATGACCGTTTAGCACGGTGACGAAACTTTGGAATATTTTAAAGTCGGAGGATTTCGTGGCGTGGGCGCTGCCCCAATAAATGCAGGCTTTCAAATCGGAAGGCGCCAGGTTTCCGCTTACGCATCTCACCTTGTCAATGTCTGAGTTGCCGTTCATGTCGCAATGCGAAATGTGTTGGTTGCCTCTCCCGTCGGGGCAGATTTTCATGCCGATGTCAAAATGCAGTTTGCCCAAATCCCGCAGCACATCACTGAAACTCAAAGGCTTCAAACCGTTGGCGATGATTTTCATCGGCTGCTCCCGACCGGGGTAAGGCGGCGGGCAAGTTTTATCCCGACGGAGCATGGGCAAAGTTTCGTCAGTCAAAAGGTCAATCTGACCGGCATCTTTTGCCCATTGTTTGAATGCTGCGTCGTGGTCTAATTTCCATTGGATGAAAGCTGCCATGCCCGCCGGGTCGGTGCGGGCGTTGTTTATCCAGCAAAGGAATTGCTCTGCGGCAGGTGCGTTTTCGCAGGCGGTTGCCCAGGCAGGTGGGTTGTTTTGGGCGATGGAAGGTTGACGAATGCCCAAAACGAGCAGGGTCAACAGGCTGAGACAGAGGAAGATTGTATTTTTCATGGTGGCTGAATTTTATGATGGAGAATGGATGGAATCGAGACAAAGTCACTGCGGCAAATTCGTCTCTTGAGCGAAGTGCGTGATTTGGTCGTTGGCAACGCTGATGATGTTCATTTTCACCTTGTTGCCCGAAGTCACCGTCGCCCAGACGCCCTTGCCGTCCCAGGAATAGAGATTGTCCACCGGGTTGAGCCGATGAGCGCCGATGTCTTTGGTGGCTTTGATTTCACCTGTATTGGTAAGCAAGCACGCTTTGGTGGAAACATACTTGTTGCCCTGTGCAATGGTTTCCTCCCAAATCACTAAGTACCGGTTGGCGTCAGGCAGGTAAACCAAGCAAGGATTTGCCGGGTACTTGCCGGAGGCTTCCGTGTAATCGGTCACCCACGCCACTTTTTGTTTCACCTCCCTGGGGTCTGTGTTTTTCACGCCGAAAAAGACGGTGCGGTTGTGCTCGGTTCCCGTGTTGTCCAGCAAACCCGACCCGGTGATGTCTTGCTGGCTGCCGGTTTTGTCCTGGAAATCTTTGACGACGTGAACGTAGCCGATGTTGTAAGGCATGTTTGTGGGGGCGGTGGTGTGTTTGGGGCTGACGAAAGCGACCCCATAGCCATCGGCGTCGCAGCCGAAACCTGCCAGACGGGGATAATATGCCCTAATCATATTGTGCTCATAAGTGGGGTCCCAATACAGGGGCGAGGAAAAAATCATGCGCTTTTTCAATTCGCTGCCAACGAGTTTTTGGATGTTGACTCCAGGGGCGGGAGTGGCGTCGTTTGCCGATAAAATCACCCAATGGCTGCCGTCGTACAAGGCTCGGTGACCGAAATTATGAGAGCCAGTAAAAGTGGTTCCTTGCGAAGCGCCTTCCCCGTTGAAGGCATGAAAATACCCGGAGGAGTGGATTTCGCCTTTTGCCTGATAGGCAAACATTCCTTTGCCGTTTGAAAAGACGGTTTGCAACTTCGTATCGTCGTTGAGGCTGCTTTCTCCCAGCGGAAACGGCTGCGTGACCGGGTTGCCGGCGCCGGTCACCGTTTTCAAATTGAAACTTGCCGTACCGGCGCCGCCTGCGGTGACGACAAAGAACTTTTGCTCCGCATCGTGCCCGGCAAAACCGAATGGCTTATCCGAGTCGTCGAATTTTTTGACCAACGTGGGCGGATACAGCGGGTTGGCTTGCTCATAGATATAGTTTACGCCGCCGTTGGACAAAAAGGTGAGCACTTTGTCCTGTTTCACGTCCAACCGAACCTGTGCCGGAAATCCGCCGCTGCAATAATTGCACTCCGTCTTCGGCTCGGTGAACATATTTTCTTCCTTGAGGAAGACGTTGCCGTAGCGGTTGGGACAGTCGCTTTGCACCCACTTCACTTCATACGGTTCTTCCGGATAGCCAGGGTCATAAGCTGCGACGAGCCCTTTTGCCCAAACCATCTCGCCTCCCCAAGTTACCGCGCAGTAGTAAACCTGGTCGCCGATTTTGTATTTGCCCCCTTGGGCAAGCCCCGGCTGGCAGAGCGCCAGCAAGCCGAGGGTGAAGAAAAACAGGTTGAAAAATGTGGTCTGTTTCATGATTTTGAATTTGAGTGGTGAGAAAAGAAATGCCCGCCCGTAGCCAGGCAATTCATTTTAAGTGATGCAATGGATGATGAATGGGAAATGAAGCTCAGGCATGATTCGCCAGCCGCCTGAATTTGTTGTGTACGTCCTTCGTATGCACCGCATTCTCGAACGACTTCACCACCTCCTCCAAACTCTTACGCATTTGTTGGATGCGGGCGTCAATCTTGGCGGCGTCGCCGATGCCTGCCGACTTGCTCTTGTTGAGGACAGCTTCTAAGTTTTGCTGATAGTTTCCGAGCGCCAGGAGGATTTCGCTGGCATGAGCGTCGAGGTGGTCGGCGACGGAGCTTGCCCTGGCGATTTCAAATTCCGGGAACAGCAGCCGCTTGTCGGCGAGGGCTTTTGAATAATTGATTTTGTCCCCATCCTTGAAGCCGTCGAGTAGGATTTTCATCTGGTCTTCGACTTTGGTGGCATTGAAATACTGGTCGAGGATGTCGGAGAGCTTTTTTGCGGCGAGGCTGGCTTCGTCCACTTTGCCTTCTTCGTACATGGCTTTGATGCGGTCGAGGGCGATGTTGGAAAGCTGGTTTTGAAGCTGTTCCAGCTTGGCTTTAATCGTGATGTTGGCGACGTTGAATTCGTAGGAAGCAGTTGCCAGCCCTTCGTAATGTTCCACGTAAATCTTCAGGTCGGCGCTCAAGCCAGCCACGTCTTCCACCGAGATGTCCTTGTCTCCGAAGGCTGCGCCAGCCACCATGTTCGTGACGGAAGCGATGGAACTGACCACCGGGAACACCCCTGCGATGGCAGTGGTAATCGGGCTGTTGATGATGTTTTTGACGAAGCCCATGAACCTGCTCTTCTCCTGCCCGGCGATTTTGCCCCTGCCTTTGAAGATGTTTTTCTCCATGACTTTTTCCACCTGCTCGGCGAGGCTGAAGCCGAGGTCTTGGTTGTTGGGATTGTTGAGGGCGGAGACGTCGTTGAGGTAGGCGCTGAGGTTGCTGCTCAGGAGCATGGCGTTGACGCTGGTGTTGGCGCTTTGCAGGAAGTCGGCGAAGTTGGTGATTTTCTTCACCCGTGTTTCGACCTCCAGCTTGAGTGCGTCGGGCTGGTTGCCATTAGCTGTTTCGAGGCTTGTCAATTTCGCTTCCAGCGATTTGATGGTCGCTTCCAGCGAGTTCAGTTTGCCAGCGAAATCGCCGCCTGCGGCGGGCGCTTGCTGCTTCGTGGTATCAGCCGGTTGCCCTTGGGCAACGGCGAGGTTGTTCCACACCAAAAGGAGGAACACGATGTAGAGGAAAGAAGTGATGCATTTCATGATTTTGAATTTTATGCGTTGAGAAATGATGTTGTGCTGAAAAGCATGGCGGCAAGGTGCGTCCGGGCGGCAGGGCAGAACACGACAGCATGGCGTCAAAAGGCGACACCGGGGATTTTTCATGCGGCAAAAAGCGACGTGAGGCGTCAAAAAGCGACATGGACTGAGAGAGGGAACGGATTTTTGTCGTGGGTCCCGTCCCGTAGGGACACAACATCGGTAGCAACCGCCAACAACCCAACCTTCCTGTCCCGTAGGGACGCAACATGAATTGTGTTGCGTCCCTACGGGACTGAAAGGCTTGGGAACGGGCGATTGCTACCGATGTTTTGTCCCTACGGGACAGTCGGAACGCAAGTTTCTTAGCTTTCAATGACGCTTTCAGCAGTGACGTCGCAAGCAGCCATGATGCGCTGCGTCAGTTGCTCGAAATCCTGGTAGCTGCGGCGCACCGCTTCCACGTGAGCGCCAATGGCGCCGTCGGCAGGTTTTAGCAGAAAAATAGGCTTGCGGGCTTCCATACTTAGGGGCGCCAGGCTATGAAAATGCCTGAGCAGGGCGAGGCAATGGAGGTCATCATCTACGTTATCGGGCGCAATGCCCCCCGTTTCAAGCACGTGCTTCGCATAAACGGCAGGGATGCGGTTTGCCCAACGCAGGTAGGATTTGACGGGGCGGCTTAATTTGGAAGTGTATTGCATGAGGATGTAGCCAATCGGCTGCATGTTACCTTCCGGAAGTTGAGAATGGTCGGGGCGGGGATATTCTTTGGTGCGTTTTTGCCAGTCCCTGCGCCATTTCTGCAAAGTAGCGCCGATGTTCTTGATGCCCTGAAGGGAAAACATATCCGAGGCAACCGGCAAGACCACGTAATCCGAGCTTACCAGCACGGCACGGTTGATAGCGCCGAGGTTGGGACCTACATCCACCAGCACCCAGCGAGCGCCACATCGCTGGGCGGCGTCGTCGAACACGGTTTTAAAAACAGAAGTGACTTTGAAGCCGAACACGTCTCCTGCCAGGCATTTATTCCAGGCGTCGCTCAATTTGTCTTCAAAAGCGGACAAAGAAAGGTTGCCAATAACGAGCGAGATGTCAGGATGAATGGTCTCCAGGTGAACGGGGCGGTAGGCTTCTCCTTCGCTGACGGGTTCGATAGCGTCGAGGACGGTGAGGTTTTCTCCTTCCGTCAATACGACTTCTTCCATGCGCTCCTGGCTAAGAAACATGGAAGAAAGATTGGACTGGGGGTCAAGGTCAACAGCCAGCACTTTCTCCCCCATTTCTGCCAACATCCAGGCGATGTGATAGACGGTGGTGGTTTTTCCCACGCCGCCTTTGTTGTTGAAAAAAGTAATTACGTGGTAATCCATGTCGGATGTTTGAAAATTTTGACCAGGAACTTAGTACCGAGCGAAAGGTCGAATTCCGCTGCCGGACTGCCGTTTTGCGTTAAGGCATTTTGAGCTTCCCGAACGCCAAAATTGAAGCGGTTGACAAAGCCGAGGTTTTTCATAGCACCCGCTATGATAGGGTTGCGGTAGTCGCTGGTTAGCGGGAAATTTTCAGGCGTGACGTCGCCGTACAAACCGCCGGGGTTTTGAATTTCGATATGGTCAGCAAATTCGTAAATGTAAATGGGTGCATTCGAGGCATAATCCCGGTGCATAACGGCATTCATCAGCAACTCCCGTAAAGCCCAAAGTGGATAGTCGAACACTTGCTTTTCACGAAAAGAGTCAGGTTGCCGGACGGGTTTTTCGTGAACCAAAGCCAGCTTCACGAAGTCGTCCAATTCTTTCAGAAGCGTAAGCAAGGGACCAGAAAATGACTTCTCTAATTCGATGTTGCTGCCAGGCATGGTTACGCCACTGAATTTCACGTATTGAACATACGCTCCCCGAAAATACTGCAACGGATTAATGCCGGAGAGCAAAATGCCGGCGTTCGTCGGGCAACTCAGTCGCATATCCCAAAAGCCGACCGAGGCAAGTTGCAGTTCCACCGGTCGGTTATTTCGCTCCAAAACTGTCGTGTCAATTGCGTGTGGGAGGTAGCCCAGCTTGAAAGTCTCCTGGGCAATATCATCGAGCATGGCATTCAGGCAAGGCTGTTCGTCGAAAGAGCGTACCGAGGAAGCCCTTTTTTCAATTAACATCCTTTCTTCCTGCTCGCTGGCTATCTGTTTCCTGTTGCCGACCCTGACCCATATTTTGCTTTGATGTCGGACAGGCGGAAAATCGGCAGGCTGAACGGTTATCACAACAACGTCGCCATCAGGAAAATGAAAAACCGGGCTGATAGTCATTGCCGGCAAAGGCTGCACATTGCCGTTTGCCCTGATATTTCCGAGGTCTTGAATATCCCTGTCAGTAATGGTCATGCCCGCAGGTTTTCCGGTTTTGTCATCTACTCCGTAAAGAATGTACCCCGGTTCACGGCTATTGCTCAGGTCGTTGGCGAGGTAACAGACCGCAGGACCGAGTTTGTCCTCCCTGTTTGAAATCGTTCGCTCGATGCGTTCCGACTCCATTTTGCCCATTAAAACCTTTACTTCTTGCTCCGTCATACCGTGATTGATTTTCTTGGAAATGGTAAAGATGCAAAATTATGCTGCCGCCAACCGCTCACTCAACCTGACAATCTCCTCCACCTGCTTAGGGGTAAAAATACCCAAAATGCCGTCTTTGTGCAGATTGGTGAAAGGCGCTGAAACCAAGTCCCGGCGGCTGATTTTGCCCCTTTCGACGAGGTAATCTTTCAGCACTTCGATGAAGCGGATTTGCCCGGAACTGAGCTGGCTATGGTTAGCCACAAACGCCTCGAACGCCCGCCGCACTTCCTCCGAATAACTCAGCAGCACTTCCAAACCCAAAATGTGGCAGATGAACTGCATGAAACCCGCCCGGCGGTTGTCGTACACCCGGCGCAGCAGGTTTTCGGTGATGAACGGGTTTTCGTCTTCCAGCAGCCGGGCGAAGTGGTGGAGGTCGGCTTCGCTGACCGGCTCGCCCCTTTTCAGGCGGCGCAGGACGAGGTTGGTGGCGGTCAGTTCGTGGATTTTTTGCTCCACCATTTGCCGGTAGGATTGGATGCTGACTGTTTCGCGCTCGGGGCCAAAGGTGATGCGCTCTTTGGCGGCTACCGAGTCGGCGAGGTTCAGTTCGAGGAGGGGCGGGGCAAAACGTTGCTTGTGCTGCATGAGCGGGGCGAGCCTTTCGGCAAGCTCGGTCAGGGCGGCGTCGCTGAGTTTTGACCAAAATGCGCCGGTTTTCACCTGCTCGATGAGCGCCCGTTCTTTCGCCACTTCGGCGATGGACAGGGGCAGGCGGCTCACCTGTTCGGCAATGGCAGCCTGGGCAGCTTCCAGCCGGGTTTCGTCTTTTGCCAGCCAGGCGACGGCGGCATCGGTCACGTCTTTTTCAAAAAGCATGGCGTCGGTGTCTTCCACCGGCGCATATTTCAGCAGCGGTGCGATGGCGTCGCGCAACCAAGTCCATCTTGCTTCGCCGAGGGTTTGCCAAAAAGCGTCCTCCCCTACCCTTTCGAGGTCTTCCCGCCGCTCGGCGACGCCCACCGAATTTTTTGGCAACGTTGAAATCATGCTGCGTAGGCGCTTGATTTCGTGGGCGGCAATGGCGCTTTCGTTCAGTTCCCGTGCGAGGTTCAGCTTGTCCAAGCGCAGGCGGAACAGGCGGACGGGCAGCGGGATTTGCTGCTTTGGCTCCCTGCCTTTCGGGTTGACGTCGAAATAATCGAAGTTGTCCCAGCAGTCCATGATGAGGAAGCGGTCTTTTTGCGCGCACCAGGGTTTTTGGTCGGCAGGTTCGAGCAGGCGGGTGCCCCGCCCCATCATTTGCCAAAACCGGGTGTAGGAAAACACGGGCTTGGCAAACACCAGGTTGACCACTTCCCGAATATCTACGCCGGTGTCGAGCATTCCGACGCTGATGGCGATGCGCGGCAGGTCGTTGCGTTTGAACTGCGCGAGCAAGCCGGTTTTGCCGTACACACGTGGGTCGTTGGAGACAATCACCTTGGCAATTTCACCGGCATATTGCGGGTACAGCTCGTCAAAAATTTCCTTCACCCGCCGGGCGTGGGGGATGTTCATGCAAAAAATAATGGTCTTGCCGGGCAATGTGCCTGCGAGGGAGTCCTTGATGCATTCTTCCATAAATTCCCTGACTATCAGGGTATTGGTGCCTTTGTTGGTCACGATGCGCTCCAGGTCTTTGCCTTCAAAATTGAGTTCTTCGGCGTCCTTGCCTTCCAGCAGCAGGCGTTTTTGGTCTTCGAGCGAAATGGTGCCCTGGTGGATGCCCTGCTCCAAAAATTTCGTGCGAAAACGCAGCACTTCGTAGTCGCAGAGGTAGCCGTCCTTGACCGCCTGGTCGAGCGAGTAGGCAAAATCAGGCAGCCCGTTTTCGCAGTCGAACAGCTCGAACGTGTTGTGGTCAATCACGCCGGTCGGTGTCGCCGTCAAGCCCAGGGTGATGCCGTCGAAGTAGCGCAGGATGTCTTGATACACGTTGTAAATGGAGCGGTGGCTTTCGTCCACGATGATGAGGTCGAAAAAGAAGGGGGAAAACGGGTTGTCCTTGCTTTGCAACAGGTTCAGCAGGGTCGGATAGGTGAAAATGTAAACGCGGCGGTCGGTCGGGATTTTGCCATCCTCCGGCGCGGGCGGATACAAAGAATGGTTAGGCAAATGCTCCTTGAAAGCGTCCGCCGTTTGCTCCTGCAAGGCAATTCTGTCCAATAGAAACAGGGTGCGACCTACCCAATTCGAGCGCATGAGCGCTTCAATCAATGCGACGGCGGTGCGGGTCTTGCCGGTTCCGGTCGCCATGACGAGCAGAAATCTGCGCCGCCTGCTTTCCAAACCTTCCAAAACGGAACGGATAGCCTGCACCTGGTAGGGTCGCCCGGCGATGTGGGTGTTGATTAACTCGTTTGCCAGGAGGGTTTTGTGTGTCCGCAAAAATTGCAATTGTTCCAAGTCCCGGCGGGTGGGGAAACCGGCGACTTTTCGAGGCGGGTGCATGCCGATGTTCCAAAAAAAGATGTCGAAGCCGTTGGAGTAAAAGCAAAAAGGCAGGTGGCATTGGTAGCGTTGCCGGACGTGCTGGGCGTATTGTTTGGCTTGCTCCTCCCCTACCCTGGCGTCCACACTCGTTTTTTTGGCTTCGACGACGGCGAGCGGTTTGCCGTCTTTGCCGAGGAGGACGTAATCGCAGAAGCCGTAGCCGGGTTTGGGTTCTTCGAACTGGTCGGTGGTAGCGGCGGAAGTTTGCGGCAAGTGGAATTCCTGCAAGACTTGGGAAAAGTCTTCGACATTCCAACCGGCGTCGGAGAGGCGCTGGTCAATGATTTCCTTGCGAGTGCGCTTTTCATCGAGATGTTGAGCCATGCGGGGTTTTATTGAATGGATGAAAGAGAGGGAGATGCGGTGATTTCTGGCGGAGTTTTCTCATTTCAGCCTTTTGCCTTCCTGCAAAGCTTTAGTCTCCAAAATAGGCAACTCTCGCTCCACTCGCCGTGTGAGAATGGCAAGACGTTCATCTTTGGTAAAACCCTGCTCGATGAGCGTAGCGTTGATGCTTTCCATGTTGGCGAGGACTCGCAATTCATTGACGGTGGCGCTGTCGCGCAGGTTGCCCTTGGCGTCGGGATTGAGGGCTTTCCATTGCTTGGCGGTGGTGCCGAAAACCGCGAGGTTGAGCAGGTCGGCTTCAGAAGCCTGGTAAAGCCCTTCCCGTTTGGTGTTCCATTCTAACATGGGAACGATGTTTTCCCGCACGGCATCCGTGTGGATGAAATAGTTGGAAGCTGCCAGTTCCCTGCGCAAATCCCAGCGCTTGCCTTCGAGGCTGGCTTGTTGCTCTTTGAGTGCTTGGAATTCCTGGATGAGGTAAACTTGAAAGGTCGGAGACAACCAGTAGCAAAAATTGATAGCGATGTCTTTGTGCGCCCAGGTACCGCCACCTTTGCCCGATTTTGTCTGCAACCCAATTGCTCCGGTTTCTTGGATGAAAGTTTGCGGGGTTGCCACGTTGCGGTTCTGCTGGTATTTGAGCTTAAACGTTACCATTTGGTCACGTTCAAAATTGGGATTGTGCATTTCTTCCCAGGCTTCCAAGAATTCCATCGTGGAAGCATTTTTCAACCAGCTTAAAATGATAAATCTCGGCTCGGTGCTGCTTCGCTTGGCGATGTCAGTGAGAGAAAGGTAATCCTGGTCATTAACTTTCTTGTAGGCTATGACTAAACCCTGAACTTCGAGTTGTTCTTTCATGAGGCAAGTGATTGGATACTTCGTGCCGCAGTTCCGGAGAAATTGGCTGTCCGGCGCGAAGCAATCTCGGCTTATTTACTTAAAAACTTAAAATCTTAAAAACATACAAATAACAGCTTCTCCCTACCCTACACTCATTGTCCGGTAAAAACTCGTCGGCTGCAACGGTCTTCCTCACATTTTAGAAGCCGCCAACCCCTCGACAAAAAATTGCAGCATCAAGTCCTTCATGGAAATCCCCCGGTGAACGGAAAGCAATTTGATTTGCCGGTGGATGTCCTCGGGAATGTCGAGGCTGGTTCTGACGGCTTTGTCGCTGCGGTGAATAGCGGTTACCGCTTCATTTTCATTAGAGGTGACTGATTTTAGCACCATCTTTTTTGGCGTGTCGGCGGTGAGTTTTGAAATATCGAACTTCTTTGACATAGCTTTAATGTTTTACGTTTTTAAGATTTTACGTTTTTAAGATTTTACAAACCCCAGTTTTTCCGCCAATCCCAGCACTTCATTGGTCAGTGCAAGTGATTCTTCGGCGGCTTTTTCATCCGTCCATTCGATGACTCCCCTACCCTCTACGGCAGCTTCGACGTAAGCGACGCGTTCGCGGAAAGTCGTTTCCAGGATGGGAATTTCGAACTGCATCAACAAGTCTCGAATGGTTTTTTGCACGGTGTAGCCTTGGAACTGGTTCACGAAAAAGTAAGCCGGAATCTTGTCCCGGAACTCCAAAGCCTGGTTGTATCTGTCAATGAATTGGTGAATTGCGCGGATGTCGTGGGCACTGGGCAGAATGGGAATTATCAATAAATCCGACGCCAGGATGATGCGGGTGGTTAGCTCCGAAAGCGACGGCGTGCCGTCAATAACCACAAAATCATGTGTCTCGTCCAGCTTGTTGACCGCTTTTGTGATAGCGCGTTCATCCGTGCTTCCAACCACCAATAGTTCCGGCAGCGTCTCGTCCCTGACGCCTGACCAACTGATGGAGTTTTGGTTGCGGTCGGTGTCAAGGAGGCAGGTTTTGTATCCCAGGCGGGCAAAACAAACGGCAAGGTTTTGCGCTACCGTGGTCTTCCCTACCCCGCCCTTCAAGTTTGAGATTCCGATTTTCATTTTGATGATTTTTCCGGCAAAGATAATTGGTGGGTTTAAATTTTTAAGATTTTAAGATTTGACTTATCCAAGTTTTTAAGTGTTTAAGATTTGCCTTATTCAAGTTTTTAAGTGTTTAAGATTTTAAGATTTTACGTTTTGACTTATCTAAGTTTTTAAGTGTTTAAGATTTTAGGATTTTACGTTTTTAAGATGAAATAAATTTATGTTTTCTTTCAGGCACAACTTGTCAACAGGGCAGTTCCTCTCCGAGGATGACAAAAGTGACTTGCAGGCTTGCTGACAGAGTGTTTTCACTCAGGCAACATTTGAATTTATGTTTTTACGTTTTTAAGGCAAAACTCTTTTAAGTTTCTAAGTTTCTGCTGGGACTGGCAAAAGAAAATGCACAGATAGCGTCGTTCCAATCTTTTTGTAGCCGTTCATTACGATTCGGACGGCTTTAGACAAGCAGTTTGCTCATCAGGCTTTAAGTTTTTATGTTTTTAAGTTTCAGCACATTTAAGCCTTTACGTTTTTAAGTTTAAACTCTTTTAAGTTTCTGAGTTTTCGCCGGAGCTGGCAGAAGAAAGTACGCAGGCAGCGTCTCTCCCATTTTTTAAAATGAACACACTTTGCCTGTTGTGTTCTTTTCTCATTTTTTAAATCGTTTTAAAGCTTTCAGCTTACGGTTGAAGTTGAATGCCAACAAGTTACAAAGCCAACTATAACAAATTGGGGAAGAACTATAACAAATTGGGGAAGAACTATAACGGATTGGGGAATTTGCTATAACGGATTGGGGAAGAAACTATAACGAATTGGGGAAGCAAGCAGCCAACTATAACAGATTGGGGAATGAGTTTCCTTGGCGGTCATTTCAGACGAAAACTATAACACTGAGAAGCGACGGTTATATTTGCCCAAAACAAAGCCGGATGAAAAAGCAAATAGTCCGCAAATCCAACGACCTGGTCGAAGCCCGTTTCAAGTTCGACCTGTACGAAATGCGCTTGTTCCTTAAAATGGTCTCGATGGTGAAAATGGAAGACCAGGATTTTCAGGTGTACCGGGTTTACCTGCGCGACCTCGCTCAAGACTTCGAGTTGGGCAACAGCGCTTACGAGCGAATTCGAGAAGCTGCCCGGCGGCTCATGTCCAAAATCATCACGCTTTACCTGGAACATGACTTGGGAATCATGCGCTTTGAAACGCCGGTGGTGGTCGGGTTAGGCAGCTTCGACAAAGGAGTAGGGGAGCGCTTCATCGAGGTGAGCTTTCATCCTAACCTGAAGCCGCACTTGCTCAACCTGAAGAGCCGTTTTCTGCTCTACGACATGCGCAACATCCTGCGCCTGCCTTCCACTTATTCCATTCGAATGTATGAGTTGCTAAAGCAGTACGAGCGTATCGGTAAGCGCCGTTTCCGGGTGGACGATTTAAAAGAAATCCTCGGCGTGACGGAAAGCTATCCGCTCTATGGCAATTTCAAACAGCGGGTGTTGGACAAGGCGAAAAAAGACTTAGAAGACCATACAGACATCCGCTTCACGTACGAAGAAGTGAAGCAGGGAAAAATGGTTACCGAACTGGTCTTTCTCATCAGCCGCAACGGAAAACCGGCGGAAGAAGGCTCGGAAAGGGCGGCTGATTTGACGCCGGTCGTGCAGGCGGATGAAGCATTGGTTCAGGAAATACATACCATGGTTTCCAACTGGGTAAGCGAGACTACCGTCAAAGAATGGCTGACAAAATATCCGACTGACCAAGTTAGGCGTGGGGTAGGGTATACCCTGAATCAATTGACGGGCGGCATGAAAATCGAAAATGTGGGCGGCTACCTGTCCCGGATGGTGGGACTGACGACGCTGATTGACTTGAAAGAAATTGCCAAAAAAGAATCCGAAGAACGAAAAGCCCGCCAGCACACGGCAGATGAAAAACGGCAAACACTGGAACAACGAAAAACGGATTTGATGCGAGCGATTTCCGAGGCGGAAAACCGCATCATTGCTGAAATTCTGACGGACGCAACCGTTTTTCAAGAGGTGTTCGACAAGGTGAAAAGCGGCAGGTGGGGCAGCTTTTTCGAGCCTGAAAAATCAGACCGGGAGAATTATCAAACGGTGATGACCGTCCGGGCTGCCGTCAACAACGAGGTGAAATCCAGGTTCGCCCAGCGGTTTCAGAAAATGAAGGAGCATGAAGAACTGGAGCGGGTGACGCGGGCTTTGATGAGTGCTTAGATAATTAAGTGTTGGTAGAAAGGCTTTGACTCGCTGTTCAGTTTTCAAAAAAACTGTTAGATAGGGTAGGGGAGAAGTTGTAAAAAGAAGCCTTTAGACCATTTTGCAAAGCGACAAGTAAGCGGCAGGATAAAACCATTTCAGACCAAGGTAGTGGAGTGGGTGAAATTTTTCAAAATAACAAAAAAGGAATGTTTGAGAAATTTTGTTTTGGTCAAGTCGGTGTTCTTAGTATTTTTCCGCCCTCATTGAATGATTGAGTTGGCTTGCTATGAGCCAAGTTTCAAAAAAAATCTGGGGGAGTAAACCTTAAAGCTACTATGTTTTCACCTGATTACTTACTTTCCGATACAGCGAAAATCGCCCTTCGATTGGCAGAGCGGTTAGCCAACGAATATGCCCATCCTGCTTATGGCGCTGAGCATTTAGTCTGTTCTATTACTAAAGAAGACGTTGGGTTGCATCCGATGTTCGAGCAAATTGACAAGCAGCCTGCTGAGCTTCACCGTTGGGCTTTGGCGCAGGTTGAAAAACTTCCCAAGTCAACAAGGTATGTCTCTGTCGTTTCCCCTGACGAACGCGCTATCTCAGTTTTAAGAGAGACACAGAAGCTGTGCCTTCGTTATGGCAACTCAGAAATCACCCCGGTAGATATCCTTGAAGCTCTTTGCACCCCGGACGTGGCATTCAAACCTGACGTGCTTCGCCGCTTGCCGCTTGCTTTATACGAGATTCTTGATTGGCGGAGCAAAAAGCTGTCGAACATATTGCCCACTGTTGATAAGAGCGCAAATGGTCATTCCCAAAAAAATGCTACCGATAATACCATTCATCAAGTTTTGGAGAAGTATTGCGATGATGTTACCGTCTTGGCGAGAGAAGGAAAAATAGATCCACTCATCGGCAGAGACCGGGAACTGAAGCAATTGGTGGAAATCCTGGGCAAGCGCGTGTCGCCCAACGTGCTGATTGTAGGCGAACCGGGGGTTGGAAAAACGGCGCTCATTGGCGGCTTGGCGCTCAACATCTTGAAAAACGCTGTTCCGGAGCGACTGAAATCAGCGACGATTTTTGAGCTTGACGTCAGCGGAAGGCTGGTGGCGGGCGCTTACAAAGGCGAGGTCGAAGAGCGTCTTAAATCGGTGCTGAAAGCCATCAAAAACTATGGCAGCAAAGCCATTTTATTCATTGATGAAATTCACGTGCTGCTCGATGAGCGCGGTTCTGTCGGTTCAGGCGTGGTCAACCTGCTAAAACCGGAACTGGCGCGAGGCGAATTGACCGTCATCGGCGCTACCACGCAGGCAGAATATCAAAAATACATTGAAAAAGACACCGCTTTCAATCGCCGTTTCTCGCGCCTGGTAGTCGGCGAGCCGGATGAAATTCTGGCGACTACCATGCTGAAAGGGCTGATGCCCAAGTACGAAGAATTTCACGAACTGACCGTGCATCCTGATGCGGTGGCACAATCCGTCAAGCTGGCAAAACGCTACGTCGGCGAAAAACGCCTGCCCGTCTCCGCCATCGAACTGATAGATTTCACCTTGGCATGTGCCGCTCAGATGAACTCTACGTCGCAAGACATTTTGGAAGAAATCGAAACGCAGTTTGCAAACGGCGCCGAAAACGACATCCCGGAATTTAAGCAGGCAGTCCGCGACCGCCTGAGCGAATTATTGCTCGGCAAGCTCGGCGATGAGTTAGAGAACAAAGACCTAAACATAGCCGACGTTTTAGCCAAACTAAAAGAATGGACGCAGGAGCCGAAAACGGAAATTGCGCCGGAAGACGTGGAAGCCATCATTGCCTACCGAACTGGCATTCCCGTGGGACGGCTGCGCTCCAAGGAGCAGGACAAGTTTCGCAATGTGCATGAAGTGCTACAAAGACGTGTCGTCGGACAAGACCACGTCGTGGAAGCCGTCGGACGCTCGCTCAAAACCTTCCGTGCCAACATCAAAGACCCAAAAGAACCGGGTGCTATTTTTTTCTTCACCGGTCCTACCGGCACTGGCAAGACGGAACTTGCCAAAGCCATTGCCGAATTGCTTTTCGACGACGAAGATGCCCTCATCCGCTTCGACATGTCCGAGTTTCAGGAATCGCATTCCGTGGCAGCTTTGATTGGTTCGCCGCCCGGCTACGTGGGTTACGAGGAGGGGGGATTGCTCGTGAACAAAGTGCGCAAGCAGCCTTATTCCGTCGTGCTGTTCGATGAAATCGAAAAAGCGCACCCCGATATTTACGGTATCTTTCTGCAAATGCTCACCGACAGCCGCTTACAGGACAAGCAGGGGAAAATGGCGGATTTCTCCAATACCATTATCATTTTTACTTCCAACGCAGGCGCGGACAAAATCGTCGAGCTCTTCCAACGGGGCGAGCATCCGACGGCGGAACAATTAAAATCATTGCTGCGCGAGACCCGTAAATTCAAAGATGAATTTCTCGGTCGCGTGGACTCCCAGATATTGCCTTTCGCGCCGATTTCGGAAGGCGTGGCAAAAATGATATTGCAGATACATTTTGGCAAATTCGCCAAGTTGCTCAAACAGCAACATAATGTAAGCCTGCGCATTTCCGATGCAGTCATGGAGCACTTGCTCGAAGAGGGTTTTTCCCCGCTCTATGGAGCTCGCCCCCTAAAAAATGCCATCAAATCATTGCTCATGCCGCCTATCGCGGACAAGATTATTGTGGGAGAAATCGCCAATGGATGCAGCGTTTTGATTGACATGGGCGCAGAAGGAAGTCTTAATTGGGAAATTACAAAAGAACAGGCATAAAATATTTGCCGGACAAGCAGCAAGTGTTATTTTTACCCGTAGAAATTACACGTCTTGCAAAAGCCGGTTTTGATTTAAAAATCCCCGTTTGCCGCTTGCGCCTTTACAATTATTTTGAGGCAATTCTGTAACCCATTGCGCCAGTCTTTTTTAGTGCTTTAAGCCTCGCTTAACCGCAGTTTTTAAGAAAAACAAGCATGGAAATCTTAAACAAAAATCAGCGAGACAGCGCCTTATGGCGGCTCGCCGCATTGGGATTTATTGTATTGGGCTTGAACGCTTTCATTCTTTTCAGCTCATACAAAGCTTTTGCCATCAAGGACGGAGGAGAGCTGGAGCGCTTGCGCAAGCAATTGAAGACATGCCAGTACGAAGCAGATGGCATGAGGCATCAGCTTCAAAACAAAATCAATGATTTGGAAGACAGAATGAAAAACGCCAAGTCCGAAAAAAACAACCTGAAGTCCGAAAAAAACAACACGGAAAAAACCATTGCCGACCTGAAAGAACAGAACAAGTCTTTGAAGGATGATTTGCAACTCTGTAGAATGGCGCAATTATCCTCCGGCAAATGACACGCAATATTCATTGAATGTTGGCTCTTATTGATGACCATTATTCTTAAATAAAAACACGTTTTTATGGCAGCAACAGTACGCTACAACATGCCAGGTCCAATCGACCTTCCGCAGGAAACCAATTCCGGGTTGGACCTTCTACCGACCAATAAAACTTACATCGCCATGCCGTTCAAAGGCGACCAGGCAAAACGGGCGCCCGAAGAAATTCCGGCAGCCTCCGCCGTCTCCACCGAAGCCGTCATGCAGTACGCCGACCCAAAAGTGAAGGTGAAGCTGAAAACCGGCAACCCCGAAAAAGCGGAAGTGGAAGACGTGATTCGCTTCCAGGGTGGGGTGGAATCGTTCACCCCCGGCGCCCTCAAGCGCAATTCGGCGCTGCTGCGCAGCCTGGAAGCCGAATTCAAAGCGGCGGAATCGCTGGTGGACATGATTGACAAAAACGTCAAGTTCAGAAAGGCACTGGACGACATGGACGCCCGGCTGGCTATTCTTACTGCCCTACGCAACATCATTGCCGAGTTGGACGAGTCCATGCCTGTTGCGCAAGAGAATTAATCCGTCATTTTTTGCCCACTCACCGGCAGGCAAGCCAAACATCGCCTCCTGCCGAAGCGGGCTGTTCAACGCACAAACTCATCTCTGATTAATATGGCAAAATTGAAACAAACCCAGGCGCCGGAAGAGCAACCCGAACTGGTCAGACAACCGGCTCCTTACGTGCCGCAACTTTCGGCAGAAGAAATCGAAGACCGCCTCGGTCAGTACGACGGATTTGATGAGCTAATCGCTCCTTTGGCGGATGACTTAGACCGGTTTTCGCCTCGCAATGCAGGCAAAAAGAAGCGGTTCCTGCAAGACGAGGATATGCTCGATAAAAGAAAAGAATTGAGAAATCGCCTGCAAGCCTACGTGAACATCATTTCCAGGGGGCAAAACCTGGAAATGAAAGACGCTCACAAAGGCGTCCGCCGGGATGCGCAGGAAAAATTAGACTCCAACGAGGCGCTCATTAATGAAAACCTGAGCACCATTCTCAGCGCCGCCCGCGATATGGAGCGCACGTACCGCGACCTGGAAAATTTCTTCCGGAACGCCGCTCCGCAAAAGGTGAAAAACCTCACCCTGCTCAGCGTTCATCCCGACGTGTTGCTCGACGCGGACAGCAACTTAGTTTACAACGAAGTCACCAGGCGTATCACGGATGAATCGCGTTCGGTAGACCAAAAGAAAGCCTACTCCCTGCTGGTCATTCCCTACCTCTGGCGCAGCAAGCGCCCAAAAGACCTCATCGAGCGATACACAAAGATGGCGGGCGAGTCCAGGCTACAATTCATTACGGATTTTGCGGACACCGATACCGTAGACGAGGCGCTGAACGAGCGCGAAACCAGAAAATGGCTTGGCGTCACCGGACCTGAAGCCCATCATGCGCACCTGTCTTTATTTGCCAACCACATCTTGCTCAGAGGGCAGTACCAAAATATTCAGGAAGAAGGCGACCTGCGAGGCTCTCCGTGCATGGCGGTGGCGGGCAAAATGTATTCGGAAAAAATTTCGCAACCCATCATGGGCGAAATGAACGGCTCGCTGCAAGGCTCGGCGGGGCTTGCTTTTCACAC
Source organism: uncultured Saprospiraceae bacterium (assembly GCA_964533005.1). GTDB lineage: Bacteria > Bacteroidota > Bacteroidia > Chitinophagales > Saprospiraceae > UBA6168. Next base: position 313 of record CAZHLB010000010.1, on the reverse strand, counting down.
GGTGCAAGACACAGTGGCGGATTTGTCCGACGCCGGACTGAACTCAACCATGCATGCCTATGAAAAAGACATGGTTTACGAAGCCTGCACCGCTTTTACCGGCAAAGAATACGCCTTGAAAAGATATGCGGTAGTGCGCACTTTCGACTACGTGAACCGCGTGCTGCGCCACTACTTAGGCAAAGTCACCGGTCAGCAACTCGACCGCGACCGTGCGAACGGCGTGCGTGAAACCATCCAGGATTTCCTCGACCAACTGGCGGAGCAAAAAATCATCACCAGCGGCAAAGTGACCTATTTCGACTGGAACATT
>CAZHLB010000009.1:0-26260 GCA_964533005.1 uncultured Saprospiraceae bacterium | reverse complement strand
ACGACAACGGCTTGTTCCGCCACCCGGAACTCGAAGCCATGCGGGACAAAGACGAAGAAGACCCAACCGAAGTCGAAGCCAAAGACGCCGACCTCAATTACGTCAGCCTCGACGGCAACGTCGGCTGCATGGTCAACGGCGCAGGCTTGGCAATGGCGACGATGGACATCATCAAACTCAGCGGCGGCGAGCCTGCCAACTTCCTCGACGTGGGCGGCACGGCGGATGCGGCGAGGGTGGAAACGGCCTTCCATCTTATCTTGAAAGACCCGGCGGTGAAAGCCATTCTCATCAATATTTTCGGAGGAATCGTCCGTTGCGACCGGGTGGCGCAAGGCGTGGTGGATGCCTATCGAAACATGGGCAATATTCACGTGCCTATCATCGTCCGGCTGCAAGGCACGAATGCCGACCTCGCCAAAAAAATCATTGACGAGTCGGGATTGGAGGTGCATTCGGCAATCTTGTTGCAGGAGGCGGCGGATTTGGTGAAGAAGGTTTTGCAGTAGGCTTCGAGCCGAAAGCTGACAGGTGGAAAATGAAAAGCCGGATAGATTTTCTGAAAGAAAATCTATCCGGCTTTTCATTTTCCACCTGTCAGCTTTGATTCAATCAAAAATCAGCTTCATATCCAATGCAAAATCTGGCAAGACCGAAGATTTGATGATGCCTTCTTCTTGCATTTAAACCTGATAAATAAAAACAGTTTCATAAAACTCGCCAGACCGCCTTCCGGTGCGCCGGTTTACATGCCTTTCCATTTTTTCATACAGCATCAATCCAGCTCTATTTTCAATCTCAGGATATACGCCTGCTTTCTCTCCGGCAATAATTACCATTTTCCCTCCTTCTTTTATTCTTGATGCAGCGTTCTTAAATACTGCCGCTAAATTGGAGACAAATTCTTCCCTTGCTTTCAGGCTGGCGCCTTTCTTTGCCGGGCCTATTTCGAATTGAGAATTGTCATTTAATTCGAGCAATTGAAAAGCATATTTATGCTGGTCGTGGTAATCAATTAATCCAACGTAAGGAGGTGAAGTAATAAGCCCGTCAACTGCTTCAAATTCTGCATACCGGCTATCTGCGAGCCGGATTTCAACAAGGGAGGAAGTCCTGATTTTTGAAAATTCTATTATTCGGTTGATAGTATCGAGCGTGTATCTTTCCAGGAATTTCAGGGCATTTGAAGTTGGTTGGCAAGTCCTGTTGTGTTTGTAACAATGATAGGGTTCCAATTGCGGCTTTTTAGGAAAATCCAAATCGAAATGAGTTGTAAGTCTTGCCGAACGTGCCGAACGGGAAAGAATGACTTTGAAGACATCTTTGTATTTAAAGTCATTTAGAAAGTGCTTGTAAATCAATAGTTCTTTCAATGCCGGTTCGGCAAACCATTCCGTCAAATAGCTATTCCCGGTTGTAAATGAAAGGCAGCCTTGTTTTGAATAGGCAAATGAATCAATGGAAAAGTCTTCCCTTATTAATTCTTCCTTCACCCTTTCCAGTAGGGTTATTGCCTCTTTTTTTAGTTCTTTAATTTCATAATCCGCCGTCTTAACGTTGCAAAGCAGGACATTAAAAGCTGAAATATCAAATCCAAGGCTTTTAATACCCAATTCATTTGCCTGGACAAGCGTCGTACCGGAACCACAAAAAGGATCGAGAACCGTTTGACCCGGCTTAAAATACTTGCGCAAAAAAACTTCAACCAATTGGGGAATATATTTACCCAAATAGGGATGGAGGCGGTGGACGTGTTTTGTTCTTTCCCGTTCGGGCAAATCCTTTTCCGTCCAGTTTAAGTTGAGCGCCTCCAATGGTGTATGTTGGGTCACGAGATTCGGAATGGTGGGCTTAATTCCATCCTTGTAAGCCTGCACTCGTTTTTCCTCATTGGTTAGCAAAGCCGAACCTGCATCAACGGTCTCTTGAAACATTATTCTTTGAATTAAATACCAAACAAAAACCCGAGATTAATCTTCAAATACTGCCTTGGAGGCTGCATTTCTCAGGGTGATTTATCTTCAAGTGGTAAAAGTAAAAAATTCACTTTCAGCTATTTCACGCAATCAAAACAAAACAGGTTTGGGGCAAATTTTAAATTCGCCCCTTTAAAAATCATTGCATGAAAAATCACTTGTCTGTTTTCACACTATTATTGATTGCACATTTCTGCCAAGCCCAGACCGAGCGCCTCACGCCGGAAAAACTCTGGCAACTCGGCAGGGTCACCCTCTTCGACGTCAGCCCCGACGGGCAAACCGCAGTTTACGGCGTCATCCGCTACGACGTGGCAGAAAACAAGGGCAATCGTGACCTCTACGCCGTCCGGGTGGACGGCGGCGACCGGGAATCGCCGAGGCAACTCACCAAAATGGACGGCAACGAAAACGACGCCGCCTACCGCCCTGACGGGCAGAAAATCGGCTTTCTCTACAAAGGCAATTTGTGGGAAATGAATGCCGACGGCTCGAATGCCGCCAAAGTTTCCGACGAGGCAATCAATGGCTTCAAATATTCCGCCGACGGCAAGAAATTGCTGTTTATCAAGGACATAAAGTATGATAAAACCACCCAGGACAATCACCCCGACCTGCAAAAAGCGAGCGGAAAGGTCATGGATGGCTTGATGTACCGGCACTGGGACGAGTGGGAAGACGGCTCGTACAGCAATATTTTCGTCGCCGATTATGCCGATGGAAAATTGACCGGCGAGCCTCGCAACATCCTCGGCGAGCCTTACGATTCGCCGACCAAACCTTTCGGCGGCATGGAGCAAATTGCATGGAGCCCAAGCGGTCAATTCATCGCCTATACCTGCAAAAAAGAGCGCAAAACAGAGGCTGCCCGCAGCACGAACTCCGATATTTTTCTCTATGATTTGCTCACCGGCAAGACCAAAAACGTCTCGAAAGGCATGAACGGCTATGATATAAATCCTGCATTCTCGCCGAACGGGCGTTACCTCGCTTGGGAAAGCCAGGCGACGCCGGGCTACGAAAGTGACCGTCACCGCATATTCATTTATGATTTTAAAACCAACGACCAATGGGAGGTGACCCAAGGTCTCGACCGCAATGCCAGCAACCCAAAATGGGCAGCAGACGGACAAGGCATTTTCTTCAATTCGGAGGAGCAAGGCACCGAGCAAATCTATTTCGTGGACTTCGCCAAAGGCGGAAAACTGCGCCCGTTTTCGAGCGGGCAATATGATTATGGAAGCTTTTTCGTGACCAAAGACAATGTCGTCGCCATTCGCTGCTCGATGTCCGAGCCGCACGAAATTTATCGCTTGCCGGTGGACACGGGCAGACCTAATCAAATCACCCACACCAATAAAAACATATTGTCGCCCATGAAAATGGGCAAAGTGGAAAAGCGGTGGATTAAAACCACAGACGGCAAAAAGATGCTCACCTGGGTTGTTTTGCCGCCCGATTTTGACCCGGCGAAAAAATATCCTGCCCTGCTTTATTGCCAGGGTGGACCGCAAAGCACGGTCAGCCAATTTTGGTCGTACCGATGGAATTTGCAGCTCATGGCGTCGAATGGATATATCGTCGTTGCACCCAATCGGCGGGGCTTGCCGTCCTTTGGTCAGGAATGGAACGATGACATCACCGGCGACTGGGGCGGACAGGCGATGCAGGATTTGCTGACTGCCATTGATACCATTTCTGCGGAACCATACGTGGACAAAGACAACCTGGGAGCGGTGGGCGCAAGCTTCGGTGGATATTCGGTTTATTGGCTGGCGGGCAATCACAACAAGCGGTTTAAATCTTTCATTTCGCACTGCGGCTTATTCAATTTGGAAAGCTGGTTCGGCACGACGGAGGAGGTGTTTTTTGGCGAGCATGACCTTGAAAAACCTTACTGGGACGCCAATCCAGGCGAAACCTGGAAGCTCGACTCGCCGCATAAATACGTTCAAAATTGGGACACGCCGCTGCTGGTGATTCATGGCGGAAAAGATTTCAGGGTGCCGGAAAGCGAGGGAATGCAGGCATTTCAAGCGGCGCAATTGCAGGGCATTCCGAGCAAATTTCTCTATTTCCCCGACGAGGGGCATTGGGTCACGCAGCCGCAAAACAGCTTGCTCTGGCAGCGGGAGTTTTTCTCCTGGTTGGATAAATGGCTGAAAGGGAAGCCATAGTGTTATGGTTGTAGCCGCCAAACAAGTTTGGCGGCTACAACCGTGATGACCCGATACGGCTCAGGTTACAATTTTTTATTCATTAAGAACTGCATTTCATACATCCGGGAGGTACTTTCTTACAAAGTTTTCCGACTTTTAGCCTCGCCAAAACAAGCTTTCCTCTCTTATTCAGGATACGAGCAAACTACGGGCGCTTTGAATTTCCATTGCCCGGCTCAACCAATCATATCAGTTCGTTTACAGGCATCAAAAGCCTCGAAGTTTTTTTTCAAATTGACGCTTCAGCTACGCTTTCAATAAGTCACGCCTCTAGATTTTCATGGTCTCACGCTCACAAAAACTACCATGCTCTGGGTAAGCAAAAATGAACAAACACCCCCACCATGTCTGCTCAAAACACTCAACCGCAAGTCTGGCTTTACAGCCTGGGCAAAGAAAGCGGTAGCCGCCATTTTCAGACCATCGCAGACCAGCTTCATGCTTTGCAAATAACCTGGTCTGATGTTATGCCGCCTGCACCGAAGTCGGTAGCGCTGCTCCTGATAGAGGAAGATGACGCTGTCGAGCACGCCGAAGAACTTTTGCAAGATATTTTATCGCAAGGGATTCGTTCGCTCGCGCTCTGCATGAGCGAAAAGCCGTTGCCGTTTTTCAAAGTTTCGCGGTTGCTCAACCTGGGAGTGGATGACGTGCTGAACTGGCGAAGCAAATTTTCCCTTGCCGACATATTGCAGGCTCGCCTGCAAAGATGGGCTGTCATTGACCGCCTGCTCGACTCCGACCGGGTGAGGAATACCCTCGTTGGCAGTTCCTCCGTCTGGCAACAGACCTTGCGCCAAGTCATTGAGATGGCTTGTTTTACCAGCGCCCCGGCGCTCATTTTGGGCGAAAGCGGCACGGGCAAGGAACTGGTTGCACGGCTCATCCACGACCTCGACCGGCGGCCCGACAAGCAAGACCTGGTGCTGCTCGATTGCACGACCATCGTGCCGGAGCTATCTGGCAGCGAGTTTTTCGGGCATGAGAAAGGGGCTTTCACCAATGCCATTTCCACCCGCGATGGCGCTTTTGCACTCGCCGACCGGGGCACCCTGTTTCTTGACGAGGTGGGTGAGTTGCCCCTGCGCCTGCAAGCGGAGTTGCTTCGGGTCAGTCAGGAGGGTTTATACAAACGAGTGGGTAGCAATACCTGGAAAAAAACACAGTTCCGGCTGGTTTGCGCCACCAACCGGGATTTGCTTCAGGAAGTGGAAAAGGGCAATTTCCGGCAAGACTTGTACTACCGGCTTGGCGCTTGTGTCATTCGGTTGCCCTCGCTACGGGAGCGCCGCCTCGACATCCCGGAATTGGCAGCGCATTTTTTGTGCGAAGCATTTCATACCGATTTGCCGCCTTCGCTCGACCCCTGGGTGCTGAATTTTCTTCTGACACAAGATTATCCGGGCAACGTGCGGCAACTGCGGCAATTTATCGCCCGCATTTCCTACCGCCACGTCGGCAGGGGCGCCATCACCATCGGCGACATCCCAAATGGCGACCGCGAAAGCTTTCCTTCGAGCGAAACGGCGTGGCAAGAGAATGGCTTTAAAGATGCCATCCGGCACGCCTTGGTGGAAGGCGTAGGCTTGAAAGAAATCAAGCGCATAGCGGCAGACGTGGCGATGGATCTTGCCATCGAAGCGTCATCCGGCAACTTGCAAATGGCTGCCCAACGGCTGTGCGTGACCGACCGCACCCTCCAGGCTTATCAAGCTGCCCGTAAATATGGCTTGCCGTTGATGGAAGATTGAACCGCATGGTTGGGTTGTCGCCTGGCAGTTGCGGTGAGCCGGAGAAAATTCCCTCCCAAAACCTGCGCCTTTTGGCTGGCTGGCAACCGCAGGGCAAGCACTTTTGCCAACTCTACGCCGGGATGAAGCCAGGGTCCATCGGTGCCGAACAAAATCTTGCTGGCGCCTGCCCTTTGCACCGCCATTGCCAGCAAATCGAAACGGCGCACGCCCGAAGTGTCCGTGAAAACGTTGCGGTGGCGCTCCAGAAGGGGAATCAAGTGCAGTTGCGCCTTCCAGTCGTCGGCGAAACTGCCGAGGTGAGGAACGATGAAATTGACGCTGGGATATTCCGTTGCCAACAACTCGACCGTACTGACTTCGCCCATCACGTCATATAAGACGGGTAAGGAAAACTCCTTCGCCGCTTCGCAAACTTCCCGGCTGATTCTTCCGTCGTGACGGTGGACTTTGATTCCACAGAACCCATGCGTCTGCACGGCTTCTTTCACCATTTCAAAAATCTGTCCGGCATCGCGCAGCGGATTGACGAAGGCAAAGCCGAAAAAGCGGTCGGGATGGCGCTTGACCATTTTTGCGACCTGTTCGTTTGCCCAGGCATAATCGGAATGGAAAGCGGCAAACAGGTTGGTTTTCTGAATGCCCGCTTCCATCGACCACTGCATGAACTGCGTTAAAGAAGCGCGGGTATCCCAGGGACCGACCAGCCCGTCGCCGGAACCATAGTGGCAATGACAGTCAATTACAAGCATAATCAGAAGTTGTTGGTTTGGATGGAATGAAGGCTCAGGTATTCGAGAAACCGCCTGCTGGCTGCTATGCCTTTGAAAAAATTGGGCAAATAAAACCGCTCGTTCGGCGCATGGATGTGGTCTGCGGGCAAGCCGAAACCCATCATCACCACTGGGATGCCCAGCGATTTTTTTATCAGGTGCACGACGGGCACCGTCCCCCCGGAGCGAAGCAGCAAAGGCGGCGTTCCGAAAACTTCCCGGAGCGCCGATTTCGCCGCCCGTATCGCCGGGTGACGGGTATTTTCAACAACTGCCGGCAGTGCCATCAATTTCTTCAAATCAAACCCGTAGCCCGGCGGCAACCGCCTGTCCACCCAATCGTGCAGCAGGCGAAAAATGCGCTCCGGGTCTTGGCGGGGCGACAGGCGAAAATCGAGCTTTGCCGTCGCTTCCGAAGGCGCCACCGCTTTCAATCCAGCCTCCCCGTAGCCACCGCCGATGCCGGCAACCGTCAGAGATGGGCGCAACGCAGTGCGCTCGTAATATGACTTTGCCTGCTCTCCGCCGGGTGGCGGCAAGGGAAGATTTGGGTCGTAGGGCATCGCCGTGAGCCGGGCTAAGTTTTGCCGAATGTATGCCGCCTCGAAGGGCTTGGGTTTTTCAACCGATTCATAAAAACCTTCGATGGCGATGCTGCCATCTGCCCGGAAGAGGCGGCAAATAAGCTCGCACAAAATCTGCAAAGCACTTTTCATGCTGCCGCCATAGTTGCCGGAATGCAAGTCTCCAACAGCATGGCTCACCGTCAGCTCGGCATACAAAACCCCTCGCAATCCATAGGCAATGGCTGGCAAATGAGGCTTTGGCATGGCAGTGTCGGATAGCAATGCGACGTCGGAGCGGAGCAGCCGCTTGTTGTTTTCAATAAAATCAGCCAAGTGCGGGCTGCCGATTTCTTCCTCCCCTTCAAAAATGCACCGGACGTTGACGGGTAAAGCACCTCGCTCCACCAGCAAAGTTTCGATAGCCTTCAGGTGAATGAACAGTTGCCCTTTGTCGTCCGAAACGCCCCTGCCGTACAGGTACGCCCCCCGCACTACCGGCTGAAAAGGCGGTGTGCTCCACTCGTCCGGCGGGTCAACAGGCTGCACGTCGTAGTGACCATAAATGAGAAGCGTCGGCGCTTCAACTCCTTTTTGCAACCAATCCCCGTAAACGATGGGGCTGGAAACAGGCGGCTCGAGACGGACATTTTGCAAGCCAATCTGCCGCAGGTGATTCGCCAGCCATGCAGCGCAAGCCTGCATGGACTTGCGCCTGCCGCTCATTTGTGCGCTGATGGTTGGAAATGCGGCGAAGGTTTGCAACTCACGCACGAAACGGCGGGCGGTAGCAGCATTCATTTTTTCTTTCCCGGCTTTTTCAAATTTGCAAACAGGATTCCTTGCTTGCGCAAAGCATCCGAAATCCCAGTGAGGTGCAAGCCAAGTGTTCCGAAATTGGCGTTGGTGACCACCCGGCGATAGTTGCCTTTTTGCAGGCTTGCCAAAGCAGCGGTTAAAACTTGCTTGTAGGAAGCAGGCAAACGGGGCAGTTGCGCCAGTCGCAGCAGGGTTGATTTGAAGCGGGCAAGATTTGCCGGAAAATTCCGGGTCAGGGCGGAAACGCCATAAACCTTCCCATTGCGCATGAAAGCCTTGTTGTCAATGAAATATACCCGGCTGTTTTTCATCGTGACCAAGTCGAAACCCGGCTGGTTCGTGCCTTTCAGGTCGGGCTTGGAAAACAAAATCCGGTGCCCGGCGGCGGCAAAAAAGTCGGTTGCCCATCGTTCGCCGAAGTTGGCGGCAGGCAACCGGTTGCCTTTTTTCACGGGCTGACCGTCTATGGTCGCCCGCAAAGGCAGCGTCTTGCGCAAGGAGCGAGTTGGAGGCATTGCAATAGTCATGTCTTACTTATTTTTTTGAAGATGGAGAAGGCGACGGGGTGAAAACAGCCGATTGTTTGCTTGCGGCTTCGGCGTAGGTATCCAACTTTTCGACCTGCTCCACCTCGAAATTTTGGACAATCGTTGATTCGACCTCGGTCTTGTGAGTTTCTGAGTGGATGAAGATGTTTACAACATCCACGTCGTCATCATCGTCGGGCGAGACCGGCTTCACAGGTTTGGCTGCCAACATCACTTGCTCAGTTTCCAAAGGCGCTTTGCACATGGAAAACCACTTCTTCAGGGATTTATCCGTGCCAAGATGGTTCAGGCAAGGGTCTTCCAGGTCAACGTAGGCGAAAAGCTGGGTTTCATTGCGAAGCATACTCAGGTAGGTCGCCATCCGGCTGCAAGGCAGGTACAATGAGCCCTTAAATTTTCCACGTGCGCTGCTCTTGGCGCAAGGCATTTGAGCGCCATCGTTCAAGAAATAGAGCACCAGCGTCTCGCCATTGTTGCTGGAACAGGTAATGATGCCAGCAACTTCGTGTGCATTCTCATCATACTCCTTTTCTTGTTCGCACAACAGGTTCGCTTTTTCCTTCCGGTAAACTTTTTCCGCAGCCGCAAGCTGGGTTCTTAAGGTCTCCAACTTCTTTTTGATGGCTCTGATTTCGTACTCTTTGCAGCCAATTTCTGCCACCGCCAACTCTTCTTCATAGCGCGCAAATTGCCGCTTAAAATTCAATTGCTGGTTTGCCCAGCGGCACTCGATTTCCTTTTCTTTTTCTTCCGCCTGGAGCAGGAAATGTTCTTTTTCAAAATAATCCTTCAGGCATTGCCCCAGGTAATATTCAAACCGCCTGACAGGGAAGGTTTCGCAATTGCTTGACATGGTGATATTTTTTTATTGTGAAAGTTGAGCAGGCAAGTCCTGTTCACAAGTCTTGCCTGCGAGGTGAAATGGTTCATTAAAGTGGAGGAAGCATCTTCCCGATGATTGGTCACAAGCCTGCCTCTTTCATCACCTTCGCCAGGGGCGAGGCATTTTTTGACGCCGAAGCATTAGTGGCCGCTTTCTGCGCGCTGGCTTGGCGAATTGGAGCGACCGTTTTGTAGGTAGAAGTCGAAACGGCAGGGCGAGCCAATTTTGCTGGCGCAATCGTGGTGCGGGCGCTGCTTTTAGAAACAGATGGCGTTGCTTTGGTCATAGCAGAAGCAGATGGCGTTATGCGTTGCGTTGCCGCCAATTTTTTCTTTTGAATTGGCGAGCGCAAGGCAGGTGCGACTGTCTTCATTGCCTGCTTTTGTGGAGAAACGCCAGCAGCAGAGGTGGCAAACCTGACTTTCAGGTTAGCGCCGGGAGGCACAACAGGCGCAACTTTTTTGTGCAAATTCTTCACGCAAGTCTGGCAAGGTTTCCCGTCCACGAGCACCTGGATGCGCCGCATGCGCTGCGTCAGGGCAGGCGTTTTTTTCGCCTGTTTCACGAGCCAGTTTCCAGCGGTGCGAAGCGGGTTGCTGCCAGGTTTTGTCCAGGCGCCTATCTGCACAACGTTGCTGCCCTTCCGGGGCACGAACACCACACCTTTTCCAATTTGTCCGGTGGCAGCATCCGGCACCCGGATGGGAATGATGGCTCTGCCGGTCACGGGTGTACGGCGCACCACGGGAGCAACCACGTTGGTCGTCGCAAGGCGAGTAGCCTGCGGACCAGTTGTCATTATTTGCGGAGAGGCGACAGTCTGCCGGGGCAAAACGGCACCGGCGATGGCTCGTGGAGAGCCAAAAATTGCCCTGCCCCGCCCAGGCGCCAAGGTGATTCGGATGATGACCGCTGGCGTGACGATGCGTGAGGCGGTGGGAAAAGAAGCCTCGAATTCCTGGGCTTCCTGCTCTTGCAGTTCATACATTTCCTGGAGAGTTTCTTTCATTTCTCCCCAAGCCTTGGCTTCATGAATTTCTTGATTAGCCGCGTTCATTGACGTAATTTTTTGTTGCAGGCGGCAGCCCGGCAAGTTTTTGTCAAGCTGCCGCCAGCATGGAAAAATAGGAGGAAATGACCTGGGTCAACGCTTGGCAAGCCTCATGCTGTGCGCCTCACGAGGACTCTTGCGCCAGTTTTCAGCCGCAGAATCGGTTGTGCAGTAGCAGCCAGCCTTTGCTGAATCAACATGGCAGGCTGGAGCGCCCGCTCCTCCGAGTTAATGCGCACCGAATCCACCGACAGGTCAACGTTGGTGACGACCCGGTAGGCATTGATGTATTTCTGAGCGTAGTCACGGAAGGCGACCGCCCAGTTGGCGGCGTCATCGGCAGTGAAAGAGTTTTCCGTCCAGTCGCCGTAGCGAATGCCGAGCAGCAATTTTTCACCATTGAATGCCAGGTCGTAGTAGTGAAGGACACTGGTGTTGTCCCAGCCTTGCAGTTGTTTCATGGTGTCCACTTTGTCCATCCAAAGTTCCGGATATGGCACCATTGGGCGACCACCGAGGAACTGGCGCATCTCCTGCCGGGCAAGGAAATATTGCATCATCAACATTTCCGCCCTGGTGTTCCAGGTCATGTTGAAGTAGGCATTGTGGTTGCCTTCTGCCAGCAGCAGGTGAACTTCCCGGAGGGCAGTCAGCAGCGGGAACCCGTCTGCCCGGCGGGTCATGTCGTCAAAATCTTTGTAGAAAATGGACGCCTGGTGAAGCAGGTTGTGGAAAGCGTTCAAGAACTGCGAGCGATTGTCCACGCTGAAAGTCGGAGGCACTGCCTTGCCAATCAGCATGAGATTGTAGGCGTGCTGGTACTCATGCACCCGGCGGAACAAAGTGGTTCGATGCTGCTCGTCCTGGATGTACCCCCAAAGCATGTTGCTCAACGGGCGCAACGGGCTGGTGTCGAAACGAGTCAGCGGCTCGATTTCATGAATGCCCTTCATGTTCTGAAAGCGCAGGCTAATGACGTTCATTGTTTGAACGAGCATAGCTTGCTCCATCCAAAAGCTCCAGATAAGCTCAATCATGGGGATGGTCCCGATGCGTTCATTCCTGATATCTCTGCCTTCCTGTCCATCCAATCCTGCCTGGAATCCCAGATCGGGAAATTGCCGGGGCAAGTAGTCTGCCAGGGCATCGCTCAACGCTTCGCTCAGGTTGCTGTAATACGGCAGGTCAAGTCCCGAGTTGAAGTATCCGGAGGCGCTGGAGACGTGCAAAAAATGTCGCATGAACGCCTCTGTGGCAAACTTGACCAAGGAATATTCCTCGACGTTGAGGAAAGGAAGCCGGCTGGCGTTGGACTCGAAAAGCTGACGGGCAGCCGTTGGTTGTTGCGCACCAGCTTGCCGGGCAATCGCTTGGTTAGCTGCACTCGATTTGGCGAATTTGGTAAAGACTTTGGCTTCAGGACCGTTGACGTCTTTGCTGTTCAGGACTTGGTCGAGGAAACGTTGGAACAGGTTGAAATCCAACCTTGTGCGAATGATTTCGGGCCAAAAATTTTCATCATCCGTGTCGTCGAAAACGGTAGGGCGCAGCGTGACAGGTTGCGGATAATCAAGGGCGCCGGGGACGTCAACTTTTTGGGTTTGGGCATTGCCATTTGCTAAAAGCCGAACTTCGTATTCGCCCTTTTCTATCGTGATAACATCCGAAAAACTGATTTTTACCATCCTCGAATTAGGGGGGACGACAATGTTTTTTTCGACGGCGACCACGTTGCCTTTTTCGTCTAACAGCTCGACATCAAAATCACCGCCAGGATTGAGACCGAGCTTCTGGAATTTGGTGCTACCCAGATTAACCAGCAGCCCGAATTGCCCCTGGGCAAGCGCTTGCCTGTCTATGTCAACCAGCCGGTCTTTGGAAAGCTGTAGACCAATGACGCCTGGTTTGTTAGCTTTATTAAATGCCATTTCTTTCAAAATTTAAAAGGTTAAGAAATAAAGTTCCTCATCGCCCGCAAAAGCCTCGGCGGCGACTGCCGCACCCTGCGGTTTTCCGAGCGCATCCACGCCCATTGTGCCAACAGGCGACTGAGCAGGCGGCTTTCTTCATTCGCCCCGATGGCGGTGTTGACCCTTGCCTGCCCCACGACCGCAAACACTAAGGAAGGCTGGTCGAGCGGCAAGCGGCTGGGTTGTTGTCGCCATTCGGCAAACATTTGTTTCAATCGTTCGGGCTGCCTTTCCCGGAGGGGAAAAAGTGTCGCTAAGGGTTGCCCCCGTGTTCGCTCATTGCGGTGATTGACAATGAGGTTGGTAAAAGCAGGCATGCAGGCTTCCAACTCTTCGAGCACTCGCCGGGTGGGAAGCGGCAAACCCTTGACCGGGTACAATCTGCGCCACAACGAGCGCATGATTTTCCATTGCGGATGCGGAAAAAGCCTTTCGCCAAAAGCCAGGCTCAGCTCCACCCGAATCCAGGGAAACGGGTGCGGGTCGGTGGCGCTGAAGCGAAACATGAAGTAGCGAGGCAAACTGACGACGCTCATCAATCCTAAGCTGGCGCCAACGCCGAGGTGAGCCATTGCCCAGAAATCGGCGATGATTTCCGATATCCACAAGTTGTACAATGTCCAGGCTCGTTGCTGCGACGGCGGGATGGACGTGCTTCGCATCGCTGCCCGGAGCGTGGCGACCAAATCCAGCAACGCCGCTCCCTGGTGCCCGACTTCGTGAATGAGCGAGGCGGCTATGCCGCTGCCCACCATTCTTTCGCGAGGCACCTGGATGATTGCCACTGGATTCATGTCGCCGCCCGGAAGCCTCGTTCTTGCCCTTCGGATAGCTGCGCCGTGCCCTCGTTCCAGAAAGCACATCACCGGCGGAGCTTCGAAAAAATCTCCATTAAGATGAAGTGCATCGGTTGCCAGCATGTCCAGCCCGGCAATCCAGACACCTGTGTTGTGCTCGGAACGCTGGCTGATGACGTCGGCAAAAATGTCGAACTGGTCGAGGATGGCATTGAAGCGCATCTTCAAGGTGGCGTGGCGCGATTGCAAGGCATCGTCGCTCAGGGTTGCCGCCTGCGGGCTTTGCAGGAATTGAAGGAAATGCCTCATTCCCTGTTTCAAGCTCCGGCAGTTGACCAGCAAGTGGTCGGTAACAGCCCTGGCAGCTTCGTCTGAAATGCTCGCCGCCGCCACCATCGGCATGCTCAACGAGAATGGTTGAACTTGCTCCAACCTGTTGAGCAGCGACATAGCCTCACTTTGCAGGAAGTAGCGGGCAAGGTTCATCAGCAGTGGATTTTCAGATTCCGTAAAGGACGATGGTGTTGCCGCGTTTGGTCCAGCGACCGGAGCGGCGGCTCGTGATGGGGCCTCCGCCGCCGCCATCCATGTCATCGTCCTGGTAGCCATTGCCGCCTGCGACGGCATTCATGGGGGTGAGCAAGCCCGGCGCGTGGTTCCTTGCCGCTTTGACGAGGGCGTTGCGCACGGTCTGGCGGGGTTGCCGCTGCCAGTTGTTGTTGCGGGAAGCCCGGCGGGCAGCATTGCCTGCGAAACGGACAAAAGCGCGAGACACTTCAAATTCCCTGTCTTCCGCGCTCAATCCTTCCAGTTCCAAACCGAAGGCTTTGCCGGCAAGACCAGCCAATTTGCCGCCCACCATTGAGCCGAGAGGACCTCCGAACATGCCGCCCAAAGCCTTGCCTGCCACCGGCAACGCCACGCGGGCAACTCCTTTTAGCGCGCCGCCCAAGGCTCGCCCGGCTTTGGAGCGGGCAAAATTGCCGACCGCTCTGGTTGCGCCCCGAACGAGCTTTCCGAGAAACTGTTCCAACTCTTGTTCATTTTGGACTTCCAGCAATTCGGAGGCAAGCTCCATCTCGGCTGTTTCATTGAAAGGGCTTTCCTGTTCCTGTTCGTACTCTTGCTCGAATTCCTGCTCGAACTCGTGCTCGTGCTCGAACTCCTGTTCGCCTTGTGTTTCGCCAAAAATGTTGCTCAAAATGGACCCGAATTCGCCCGTTTCGTAGCTTTCTTGCTCGAACTCGTTTTCGAATTCCTGCTCGAACTCCTGTTCGAATTCATTGGCTTCGTGCATCTCATGCACTGTGCGACCGATGTTGTGCATAACTTGAAAATTTTGAAGTGATAAGAATTTGGTTGAAAAATCAAGGTAGAATGAACTGCCTTGCCTACGGGATTGGCAAGCGGCGTACCAGCGCTGGGAAACCTGCGTTTTCGGGCGTTTTGGCGAAAAAGACTTCGGAACCGTTAAAAACAGGTGAGCATGCCCGAAAAAAATTTCGGCAGTGAGGCAAAAGAGTTGAAGAGATACAACACCTGCCAAACACCCACAACCTATTCAACTCCATTCCCAGCGTTCAGGCGCAAATTTTACCTTCGCCCCTAGTAAATTCAAACTGCAAAATCCCTCAAAACCAATGAATTCATGCAGATTATCAAACTTCCCTACGACCAGGTTCCCATTGCCGGCAAAGACCTGGCGTACATCAACGAAGCGCCCGCACTCCAGCCATTTTTTAAATATCCTGTCCGGCTGGAATCTTTCCGTCAAATCATTGAGGATAAAAAACGAGAGAATATTGACCGCTCCGTTTTAGTCGAGGTGATTAAAAGCCAATATTGGTCGCTCCGGCTTGCGCCTTCGCCTGCTGAACAAAGGGCGAGCGAATTATTAGCGGAGGAAAATACATTCACCGTTGTCACCGCTCACCAGCCTTCCCTTTTCACGGGCCCGCTTTATTATATTTTCAAAATCATCTCCACCATCAATTTGGCGAAGCGGCTGGCGGAGACATATCCTACCAATAATTTCGTCCCTATATTCATCACCAGCGGCGAAGACCATGATTTTTCGGAATTAAATCACCTGCATATTTTCGGAAAAACGCTCACTTGGGAAAACAGTGAAACAGGAGCCGTTGGAAATATGAAAACGGCGAGTCTGCGCCCGGTGCTGGATGAATTAAAAACCTTGCTCGGCAACTCGCCGGAGGCAGAAAACATATTCGGCATTTTGGAAAAAACGCACAGCGAATATGACCGATATGCAGACGCTGCATTTGCCTTCGTGCATGAACTATTCAAAGATGACGGGCTGGTTATTTTGAACACGAATGACGCCAAGTTGAAGCGACTATTTGCGCCAATCATCAAGGATGAGATTTTCAATCAGACCTCCCACCCTATTGTCAATCAGACGATTGCAAAACTGGAAGCCGCCGGGTTTCCCGCCCAGGCGACGCCTCGTGAAATCAACTTTTTTTACCTGAAAGACCAAATCAGGGAACGTATCGTGCGGGGAGGCGAGCATTTTAAAGTGATAAATACAGACATATATTTCACCACCGCCGAAATGGAATCCGAAATCGAAAACCACCCGGAGCGGTTCAGCCCTAACGTGATTACCCGCCCGCTTTTTCAGGAAAAAATATTGCCCAATTTAGCCTACGTCGGCGGCGGCGGCGAAATAGCATATTGGCTGGAGCGCAAGGCGCAATTCGAGCAATATGGCATCAATTTCCCCATGCTTGTGCGCCGCAATTCTGCGATGTGGATTGACCCGGCAAGTTCGAAGCGCATGGATAAATTGGGGCTACCAATCGAAGATTTATGGCTGGAAACGGAGGCTTTAATAAAGACCTATTTACAGCGAAATGCAGGCGATGAATTGCAATTTGGAAATGAGCAAAATTCGCTGGAAAGCATATTTAAAAACATGGCTGAAAAAGCGGAAAATATAGACCCGACATTGGTGAAAACCGTCTGGGCAGAGCACGCAAAAGCCTTGAAAAGCCTGGAACAATTGGAGGTGCGCCTGGTACGATCGGAAAAACAAAAGCATGAAAACGCCGTGCAACAAATCCGCAACCTGAAAGAAAAACTGTTTCCCGGCAATGGCTTGCAGGAGCGGTACGATAATTTTCTGCCTTATTATTTGAAATATGGCGAGGCGTTTTTTGCTCAATTAAAGGAGCATCTTGAGCCGCTGGAGAAGCGGTTTGTGGTTTTTAAAGATTGAGTTTGGCAGAAATGTCATTTCTTGAAGAAATGACATTTCTAATGCCCAAATTATTCAGCCATAGTTTTGGTAGGAATTGCCTCGATTGTCAAGCCTTTCTTAAACGCCTTCACCAATCGCTCCGCCTTCTGGTCTCGTGTCTCCGGCAACTTCAACTCCCTGAAAACCAGCACCGGCACTTCCCGAATCACTTCGATTTCCCGCTCCACCGGGTTGGCTTTCAAATATTCATGCTCCTGCGACAATTTTTCATAATTCTGATTCGCAGCAGCAAGCTCCCGTTCGAGGGTAAAAAGTTGGTTTTCAACATCTTGAAAGACCTTTTGCAGGTTGGCAAGGGACAATTCCAAGGTCTCTTTTTCGGCAGTAAGCCGCTGGATGATGTCTCTTTCGTCTTTTAAATCGGCTGCCAGCAAGACGTTTTTGTGCTCGACAGGCACTCGTTTGTTGCGCTGTAAAATGAATGCGAAACCAAAGCCCAATAAACATGCGCCAAGCAAGGCGAGGAGGACGAGAACTGGATAAACCATAGTGATTTCAATAGTGATTTGAATTAGGATGGATGGGATTATTAGGATTTTAGGATGGTGGTCATCCTAAAATCCTAATAATCCCATCCATCCTAATTCAATTATTCCGCAGGTTGAAAATAAAAGTCCTGGAATTTCAGGATATGCACAAAGACGTTTTCAAGTTGGTCATAATAATTGGTTTGCTCCCGGTGCTCTTCCGGATATAGCACGATACGCTCAAAATCAAACTTTCCATGCAATACGTTGAAATCTTCCTGGTCGAGGCGGCTCGGAAATTCTCTACCATATTTGGCTAACATTTTTCCAAAATACAGCATAGCGTCATGGCCTAAATATGCTTCCTCTCTCGGAACAGTACCGTACAAGTCAAAAAATTTCTGCTTAAATTGACGCACCCTTTCATCCGATTCATCCACGAAAAAGGCACTGCTTACGTGGACTTGCAGGCGCTCGTAAAAATCATAATCAATCTGCTCGAATCCCATCCACTGCGGCATCCCATAAACGACCACGTCCTCGCCGCTCGATTTTTGATCCATCAGTTGGCGCAGCACCGAATAAACAAACGATTCATTCGACCACGAAGGCACGATGAAAACGGTCGTCCTTCCGGTTTTAATGAATTGAGCGACGTTTGGATTTTGAGTATTTGTCGCCACAAATTCCCGGAATTTCACGCCCGACCTGCCTTCAATTACGGCATTCGCATCCTGAAAATATTTCAGCCGCTCCTTCTCCTCCGGCTTATCCTGCACCACGAGCACGATGTCTTCCGAGCGAAAACGCTTCCGTGCATGGCGGGCGATGGCATCGCAATGGCTTTTCAGCGAAGGATTCATTTGAATGTAATATGGATTGCCTTCCGCCATTCCCATTTGAGCGGTGAACGGCACGGCGAGCGGGATTTTATTCTTTTTGGCAAAATCTTCAACCGGCGGCACGTTGTCCCTGCGATAGGGACCCATAATTAAATCGGAGCGCAGCAACTCATTTTGGCGGAGCAAACTGCCCACTTTCGTTGCATTTGCTTCCGTGTCTAACACATTGACACTCAGGTTGACGCCGTCTCTTTCGAGGGCTTCGTAAGCCACCTTTGCTCCTGCATAATAATGGATTGCCCACTGCGAGTTTTCATCAATATTCTCCGCATTGAACTGCTGCGCCAGGAAGGGCAATATCAGCGAAACATTGAAAACCTTGCCGCTGGAAGGGGTTGTGGGTATGCCCGTTTCCGCAGGCGTCACGCCTGTCCACGAACCATCCGAAGTGATGGGCGGATACCTGTCTGCCGAAAGCTCGGTGAAGCGCACCGTGTCCACTTTTTCGGTGACTTCATGCACGGTTCGGTACTCGCCCGTTTCCGGGTCGAAGACTTTTGTACCTTGGATTTCGCCGATGTCTTCAGGCTTATAAACCTTGTCCCGCTTGGGGTCTTGGGCTGGTTTGAACCAGTCGCAGGAGGAAAAAAGGGAGTTTGCCGCAAGCAGCAAGGTGAGGAAAAACAGATGCCGGACGGCAGGTTGGTATTTCATTGAAAGTGTAGTTTGTTTATTGGAAAGTGGCGTCAAGTGGTTGACAAAATTAATCAAGTCTTGAAAATCAAGGCTTTTTCATTCCCACTCGATGGTCGCCGGCGGCTTCGTACTGATATCAAAAACCACCCGGTTGATGCCTTTGACATTGTTCACAATTTCGTTGGAAACCACCGCCAGAAACTCGTGCGGCAGCCTGCTCCACTCAGCCGTCATGCCGTCCGTGGAATTGACCGCCCGCAGGACGACCGTTTTTTCATAGGTGCGCTCATCGCCCATCACGCCCACCGATTGAATGGGCAGCAAAATCGCACCGGCTTGCCACACCTGGTCGTACAAGTCGAATTTTTTCAGGCTGGAAATGTAAATGGCGTCCGCTTCCTGCAGCAGGCGCACTTTTTCCGGGGTGATGTCGCCCAAAATGCGGACGCCCAAGCCGGGGCCCGGGAAAGGATGGCGACCCAAAATTTCCTTCGGAATGCCCAATTCCGCACCGACCCGCCGCACTTCATCCTTGAAAAGCATCCGCAACGGCTCGACTATTTTCAGTTTCAAAAGGTCGGGCAAACCGCCAACGTTGTGGTGCGATTTGATGGTAACCGAGGGCCCATGCACCGAAACTGATTCAATGACATCGGGATAAATCGTGCCCTGACCGAGCCAGGAAATGCCTTGCACCTTGTGCGCTTCATCTTCAAAAACCTCGATGAACACCCTGCCGATGATTTTCCGCTTGCCTTCCGGGTCGCTCACGCCTGCCAGTTCCCGATAAAAACGTTCTCGTGAATCAATGCCCACCACGTTCAAACCCAGGCTTTTGTAGCTGGCTAACACTTCCTGGAATTCATTTTTGCGCAGCAAGCCATTGTCCACAAAAAAGCAAATCAGCCGCTCGCCGATAGCCCGGTGCAGCAATTCCGCCGCCACCGTCGAGTCCACGCCGCCGCTCAAACCCATCAAAACCCGCTCATTGCCAATGGTTTGGCGCAGCTCCGCCACTTTTTCTTCGATAAAATGAGCGGGTGTCCAATCGCTTTTGCAACCTGCGATTTCGTGGACGAAATTTCTCAGAATATTCATCCCATCGAGGCTATGCGTGACCTCCGGGTGGAATTGAATGCAATAAACCGGCGCTTCAAAAGCCGCTTCTTTCGACCGGAAAGCCGCCACCTCCACCGTATCCGTGCTGGCGACCAACTCGAACTGTGGCGGGATGCGCACAATCGTGTCGCCGTGCGACATCCAGACTTGCGAGCCTTCCGGCACGCCGTGCAAAAAGGTGCCATTTTGATGGATTTTGCTCAGACTCGCCTTGCCATATTCCCGTTTTTCCGAGCGTTGCACCTCGCCGCCGAAGTGGTCGGCGATGAGTTGTGCCCCGTAGCAAATGCCAAGCACCGGGCGCTTTCCGACCAGTTTTTCCAGGTCGAGGCGCAGGGCATTATCTTCTTTTACCGAAAAAGGACTGCCCGATAAAATCACGCCCCGCACCGTTTCGTCGAGCGGCGGGACTTTATTGAAAGGGACGATTTCGCAGAAGGTATTGAGTTCCCGGATGCGCCGGGCGATGAGTTGCGTGTATTGAGAGCCGAAGTCGAGGATGAGGATTTTCTCTGTCATGCGGGCAAAGGTAATTTGGGTGAAAGGCGCTAACGCGGAAATGCCTGCTTTTGCTTGAAAAAAAAAAGCTGAAAGCATTTTTTTTCAAGCAAAGACAGGCATTTCCGTGAGGTCGCCTTTGGCTCCGTTCGACCTAAATCGAGGCGTCTTTAATCACCTGCACCAGCAAATGAGAGACGCTTAATTTTTTCGCCACCGATTGAACGGTCGCTCTCGGCTTGGCAAGGTGAGCAATGATTTGCGGCTCTTTTTTCAACTGAGCCTGCGTGTCCAGCACAAACTTTTCGCTGACTTCGAGCAAGTCGGCAATGACGACCGGGTCGAAGTTTTTCTGCGACATTTTGCGAATGGCGGCAATGGCTTTTAGCAACTCTCCTTCTTCTCTGCCTTCTTCCCTGCCTTCTTGTTTGCCGTCCTCGATGCCGAGTTGATATTCTTCGCTTTCCTTGATTTGACGAACGATGTCTGGTGTGACTGTCATGTTTCTTATTTGTTTTACAGTTTCAGCCCGCAAATTACGAAGCATAGACATGATTTTCAATTGCTTGATGAACTTGTTCAGCGAGCGGCTTTTGCCTCGCAATTTCACCAGCCGTTCCAAAATCAACCGGATAATTTCCTCCCGGTTCACCCCGTCGGGGTTGCAGAGAATGCTCCAAACTACTTCCTCCGGCTTGTCGGAAAAGAGGAACTCCCGGAAGCTGATTTCGTGCAGCAAGTAAACCGGATAGGTAAATTTCAAGCCGCAGAAACTGTCCTCGCCGGTGATATTTTTCGGCTCGCCTGGCAGCAGCCAGACCATGCGCAGGTCAACGGGCAGGCGGTATTTTTTTCGCTGGGCAGCCACGTAGTGCAGCATGGTGTCGTCGGTGCCAATTTCATCTTTCGCCTCGAATTCCACGCAGAGAAGGCAACCCTCTGGATACTCGTCGTTGAAGATGATTTTCACGAAATCGGGTTCGATTTCCTCGGTGGTTTGCACCCTGACTTCTGGCGGATTTTCCATGCGAGCCGTATGGATTTTCAGCACTTTGTCGAGCAAGGCAGGCGTCAGCGCACGGAGATTTTCCTTGACAATTTTATCGAATTTGTTGCCCTCGTTGTCGCCGGGCTTGCGAGGTGTTGGTTTTCTTCTTTTTGCCTTCATGTTGTGCAGTTTGGTTCATAGTCAAGCTTCAAAGCTATCGAACAGTGCCATTGGCATTTGAAATTTCAAAGACCCTTGAATGCCCGCCCAATTTTCACTTTTTTCCAGCGAAATCAGGCACACCACCTGTCTCCCGATTGCTATCGGGATTGGGTTCTGAAAACACAAAAGCCATTTGCAAAATGCTTGCAAATGGCTTTTGACATCTCAGCCTGGGAGGAAAATTAGCGACGCTTGAAGGTGTCCATTATTTTTTTCACCTGCGCCGGTTTTGCATGGAGTTGGCGAGCAATTTCTTCGGGGTCATTCACGCCTTTTTTCAGCAGGTCTCCGATGCTTTTTTCGAGTTCCATTTCCGCTTTTATCGCGTTCACGGTTTGTATGGAAACGTCCGCTAGCCTGGCAATGCGAGGAATTTCAAAACCTTCTTCGAGCAGATTTTTGACGAAGTTGAAGGTTTTTAATTCCATGCCTTGTTGGAAGAGCGGGTCTTTTTCAATGCTCATGCCTTTCATTGTCAACATGCTATTCGATTTTTTTATGGTTTGCACGTGCAAATTACGCAATTGGGACAAAATGCGCAGTTGCGCTATAAATTTTTGCAGCGCCAGCGTGTTGCCGAGCAATTTCTGAAGGTGTTTGAGAATTTCATCAATAATTTCCTCGGCTGGTTTGCCTTGAAAATCCGTCAAAATGCTGAAAACGACTTCCTCTGGCTCGTTGGATTGAATGAATTCAGTGTGCGGAAAATCCCGAACCCAAATCACACCATAGTTGAAATTCATGTTTTTGTGCAAAATCCGGTTCCTGAATTTAGGTTCTTCCGCCCCCAAATAATACAGCGTTTGAAGCACCTCCTTTCGCAGTTTTTGAAAATATAGCCCATAATAAAAAAGCATCCTGCCGTCGTATTTGGGCAAAGCCTTGACGGAGGTTTCCAGTTCCGAATGAAAAACAGCGCCTTTCGGATATTCCCCGTTGAAAATCAGGCAGCCAAAATCCGGCTCTCGCTCAATGGTTGACTGTAGTTTTATCATCGGAAGGTTTTCCTTTCGGTCGTATTGAATGCCGGAAAGTGCCATCAACCTGGGCAACACTTTTTCCAGGTTTTCTTTGATGATTTTGTCGAAGCGGCTCGCTTCCGTAGTGCGTCTTTTCTTTGCCATTTGTGTAGTTTTCTATTTTGAAAGTAGAAGAATGTCCGCCCAATGTTTTCATTTTTTTTAAAAAAATAGCAGCACCGAACAACACTTCTTTCCTTTGGATTGCCCCGCTAAATGCGAGAATTTCCCAATTTCCAATTTCCACTAATTTCCAATTTCATTCCTTTGGCTTGTCATGCCAAACACAACCCTCACAGTTCCTACGCTCATCCAGACCGTCAACATCTCTGGCAAAAGCGAATACCACGTCCGCCCGCTGTTCTCCGACAGCCCGGTGGCGACGCACCGGCGCTATGCTGAGGCGCTCCTCAAATACAAGGAGGAGCTGCGGCGGAGCTTCAAAAAATTCCCGGTTTCGAGGGAGAAAATGGAGGAATTGGGCTGGTTTCAGTTTGCGCCGGAGATAAAGTTGACGCACCTCAGCCTGCAATTCGACGTCGGCAATCATTTCATCAAGGGCGGGTTCAGCGTGGCGAGTTTCGAGGTGGGCGGCAATGTTTTTGGTTGCTTGCCGTCGGTCAACAATTTCATGTTTTTGGTTCCGAAAAATGAGCGGGGCAAGGCGGACGTGAGCGCCACTGCCGAGGCGGTCGTGCAGCGTTTGCTGAAAAAAATCGCAAAAGATTCCAGGGACGAATTCAAGGCGGAACATTATTTCTCGCCCAAAAAAGAAGTGCTGACCACCGTCGAGCAAGTGGTCAACGTCGGGCAAACCCAGTTCGATTTTGAGAAAGACCCGATGCAGTTTTTATTCGCCCATTTCCGCAAATCCGTCGAATGGGATGGCGGCGAAGAAATCCAAAATGTCGCCTCCGATTTGCTCGAACAGTACCCTGCGATGTTGCGCCGGGCAGTCTTGCTTGACGACCAGGCGGAGCGGCTTTTCGATTTGCTTTTCAAAAATGAACTGGCAGCCGTCGCTGCAAAAAACCAGGCTGAAAAAGATGAAGAGGCACCCCCATCGAATGCCTCCGGCAATGCCGCAAAACATCAATCCCGAGATTTCGGGACAAGTTCAACAAGCATCAATCATCAATCCTCTCCGGTTGTCGTCATCGGCAAAGAAGGCGTTGGTAAACACACCCTGGTCGAGGAAGTCGCCTGGCGCTACGCCGACAACAGCGGCAAGGGAAGAGACATCAACAAACGCAGCCGCCTCTGGCACTTGAATCCCAACCGGGTCATCGCTGGCATGAGCATCGTCGGCGAGTGGGAGCGGCGCATGGAGGCGATTTTGAAATACGTTCGAGCGCCGAAAGGCAGAGAAGATTTTCCCGATAAAATATTGATTGACAACCCGGTAGCTTTGCTCCGCATCGGAAAAACCTCGCAAACCGACCTGACTTTGAGCCGGGTTTTGAAGCCTTATCTCGAAAAACGGCAGGTGCAGGTCATTCTGCTTGCCACGCCGGAGGAGTGGAAAATCGTGCAGGAAGCCGACCGTAGCTTCGCTGATTTGTTCTCGGTGATGCGTTTGCAAGAGCCTGATTTGCCCACCGCCATCCGAATCGTGTTGCACAACAGGCGCTCGCTGGAACTGGAAAACGATTGCAACATCACCGTCCCCGCCATCAGCCAGCTTTTCACCATCCACCGCAACTTCCTGAAAAACAGAGCCTTGCCCGGCAGTGTGATGAAAATGCTGGCGCAAATCGCCGCCAAATACCGCCAGCGGAAAGTGGATGCGCCGGAGGTTCGGGAAGAATTTAAGGCGACGAGCGGCTTGGAGGAGCGCATTTTTGACGAGGAAACCAAACTGGAAAAAGAGGAAATCCGCCAGGCGCTCGAAACCGAATTGGTCGGTCAACCGGCAGCGGTGGCGGCGCTTGCGGACACCGTTCACCTCATCAAAGCCAAGCTCACCGACCGCAACAGACCCCTCGGCTCGTTCCTGTTCATCGGCTCGACCGGCACCGGCAAGACCCACGCTGCCAAGCAACTTTGTAAGCTCCTGCTCGGAAACGAAGACAGTTTGCTGCGCTTCGACATGAACGAATACCTCGACCCGGGCGCTTTGCACCGCCTCATCGGTGACCCGCACAACCCCGAAGGTCAACTCACCGGCAAGGTCAGATACCGCCCGTTCAGCGTGATTTTGCTGGATGAAATTGAAAAAGCGCACCCCAAAATCCACGATTTGCTGCTGCAAATGCTCGACGACGCCCGCCTGACCGACAGCCTCGGCAGGACGGTTGATTTTTCCAACACCATAATAATAATGACCTCCAACCTCGGCGCACGGGAGGCGGCGCAACAGCTTGGTTTTAAAATCGGCGAGCGTGACGAAAGCAGCGTTTTCCGCAAAGCGGTGGAAAATTTCTTCCGCCCCGAATTGGTCAACCGCATCGAGCGCATCGTGATTTTCAACCCGCTGACTTTCAACGAGGTGCAAAAAATTGCGCAGCTTCAGATTCGGGAATTGTTGCAGCGGGAAGGCTTCGTGCGCCGCACGACAATCGTCAATGTCTCGCCGGATGCCTTGGATTGGGTGGCTCGCCGGGGCTTTGATGCCAAGATGGGCGGCAGGGCGCTCAAACGGCAAATCGAGCGTGACCTGACCTTGCTTTCTGCCGAGCAACTCCTGCAAACGCCGCCCGGTACGCCTGTCATTTTTGATATTTTACTGGAAAACAACCAGTTGCAGCCCCGCATCACCCCGCTGGAATTTGTCAAACCCAACCCCGACGACTCGTTGCCGGAACTGCCAAACGAGTCCAACGCAGGTCGTTTCATCGGCAAACTTTTGCACGACATTGAAATCATCGAACTGAGAATCAGCAACTTCGAGCAGCGGCAAGGCAAGACCAGCCACTGGCGGCAAGGCGAAACGGAGAATTGGGAGCATTTTCATTTCAAAAACCAGGTCGCCGAAGTCAAGGAGCGGCTTCAATTTTTGAAACTCCGACACCGTGACCGCCGCCATTTTCCGGCGCTGCCGTTGCGCTTGAAAAGAACTGCCATTTTCCCCCGCCAGCCAAATTCCTACCGGGCGGAACTGGCGACTTTTCGGGACAGACTGTTCCAGCAGGAAGCTCTGGATGAAATTCGGGAATCCTATCGCAACCTCAGCCCTTCGTTCGACAGCTTGGAGTCGGAATTGCTGGTCAGTTTTCTCGACGTGGCGCTGCTGAAGGTGTCGCTGGAAGGTTTTCTGCAAGACAAAAAAGACCGCCTGACTTTACTCTTCGAGTCTTGCGTGAGCAACGCCGGGAAAAAAGAAGTGGAGTGGAGCATCCAACGTTATCGCCAGTTTTTTGAAAAAACGGACATCCCGCATTCGGTGAACGGGCAAAAAATCGAGGTGGAAGGCTACGGGCTTTTGCAAATGCTGGAAGGCGAGGAAGGCATTCACCTGTTTTATCAACCGCACCAGTCGCCGCTGCCGGTGCGACTGACTTTGCAGGCGGAAGGCAAACCGCCAAAAAAGCACCGGGTCGTGCGGCTGATTGACAACCTGGAAACTTTGACGGACTTGCGGACGGGATACTCAAACGTCGCTCAGTTTTCGGCGGATGAATTCAAGTTATTGCTGTTTGGCGGGATGGAAAATCAGCGGTTTTGAGTCGAATTGTACCGGCGACTTTAGTCGCAGCAGACTCGGCGACTAAAGTCGCCGGTACAATTCGACAAAACGACCCGCCCTGCCTATTTTTTTACATTTGCCAAAAATGCAA
>CAZHLB010000008.1:0-27020 GCA_964533005.1 uncultured Saprospiraceae bacterium | reverse complement strand
ATTGGCTGGGTCTCGGAACGGGAATGCGACAGGTGGGACACGAGGATTTGTTTAGAGCCAAACTTTGAAAAAGACGCTTTCAACGAGCGCCTTGAAAATGAACCCTACCGCATCAAAGCCTTCAAATCGGCAGAAGGCGCTACCGCCTACGCGGAGGGGAACGAAGTGAGCAAGGAGGAAATCTTCTGGAAAGGCGACCCGGTGCTCGTCCCAAAAGACCAACTTGCCAGGATGCAGCCTTATCGTTTCAAAGGCACCGTCATCCGCTTCCCCATGGTGGACTTGGAAAAAAACAGAAACGGCACGGAATATTTCATCAGCGGCATGGTGGGCAGCATCCCCATCAAGGGCAAAAGCACCGGCGTCAAACGCATAATCGAAGTTGACTACTCCCAATTGCAGAAATACTGCCAGGAAGAGGAACAACGCTCCCACAAAGTCAACGTCTTTTTTGTGGTGGAAGGCACGGAAAGCGTGCAGGCATATCAAAAGGACATCGTCACGGCAATCCAAAACATTAAGGCAAACATCAGCCCCACTGTGCAGGAATTGCGCTTCGGGGCGCTGCTCTACCGGGACTTGCCCGAACGTTCCGAGAACCGCCTGACGGAACATATCCCGCTCACTTCCGACGTAGACAAGGTCACCTCATGGATAGAAAAAGCCGCATTTGAAAACAGAATCGCCCAGACCGAACTGACCGCCATGTATTATGGCATGAACAAAGCCTTGAGCGTGGGCGGCTTCCGGGAAAGCGATTTGAATATTGTCTTCCTGATTGGTTGCCACGCGGACTTCAAAGTGGATAAAACACGCAAGGAAGAGGCGGTGGCAAAAAATGATGAAGCCCTGCTGGAATACGACGTGGTGGTTGATGGGCTTAACAAACTTGGCGTTCATCTCTATTCCATTCAACTGCGCAACGACGGCTTCGTGCCCACGACCAAATTTGCCCAGCAAAGCGTCAATTTCATCCTGGAAAATGCCAAGCGAGACTATAACGGGTTTCAAAAAATCGCTGCCAATAGCGACGTGATGAAGCGCATCCAGGAATACAACGACTCGATGAGCTACAACGAGCCGCTCATGGATTACACCGAGGAGCAAAATGAGCTGGAAGGGGGCCGCCGTCCCGGCAGCATGTCCAGACCCCAGGAAAACAGGCATATTCCCCAGGAAACCCTGGTCGCATTGATACGTCAAAAAGTCGCCCGCTCGGTCGAGTTTACCAACAAAAGCAAGGAAATCCTTTCCGTCTTGATTAACGAAGGCCATCCAGGCGACCTCAACCAAATCGCCGCTAAAGTCGGTATCCACGACGTCGGACCCTACGAGGAGGCATTCATGTGGTACATCCTCTCCATCCAGCAAGACAAAAACCTCGATGCCGCGGACGCACTGGGCGAAAAATTCCGCCTGTTCGCCAAGGTCTATTTTCCGCTCAACATCCGGGGCGCTTCCTGGCCCGTCACTTCGTACGTGCTTTTCATGCCTGAAAAAGACGTCAACGACTACAAAGCCACCATTCATCGCCTCAGCTCGCTCACCTCCGAATCCAGCAGCGACCAGAAAAGGCAGAAAATCATGGAGGTGTACCAGAAGTTAGTCCAGGAATTCACCGGCAACAAAGGCGTCGAATTCCAGAACCTGACCAGCAGTGGATTGCGGGATATCCTACAAGGCGTCTATAAATTGGGCTTGAAAATGAAAGACCCGCTGGATCACAAGCTGGTTGACATCGAGGACAAGGAAAAGGTATCGGACGAGGAGGTGAATAAAATCTTAGCCCGCTTTCAGAAAGTAGAAGAGTACCTGGAAAACATTATTCGCGAGGGCAGCGAATCTGAGTTTTGTTATTTCACCGACAACGAGAACCGCTACTACTGGATACCGCTGGAAGATGCTTATTAAACGAAATTGAGAAATTGGGAAATTGGAAATTGGGCGGCAACGCCGCCACGTAATTTCCAATTTCCCCAATTTCCAATTTCCAATTTCCATGGCACAAAACGTCTTTCAAATCAACAACCTGCAATGCGAGTACAAGCCCGGCAAACCGGTCTTGCGCCTGCACCGGCTCGACATCCCGGCGGGGCGGCTGGTCTTCCTCATCGGCAGGTCGGGCATTGGAAAAAGCACCTTCATCGAAACCCTGGGGCTGATGAACAGCACCATCGCCGCCCACCCGGGCACCTCCCTGCTGTTTTCCCCCGGCAACGGAGCGGCGGCTATCGAAATGAAAGACAGTTGGCAACTGCCCAACGCCAGGCTCTCCGATTTCCGCAAGCAACACTTCAGCTTCATTTTTCAAAACACCAACCTGATGCCCAATTTCTCTTCCGGCGAAAACATGATGGTCAGCCTGCTCATCGAGGGCAGCGACTACGCGCAAGCCAAAAAACAAGTGCTCGCCATGATGGACCGCCTGTCGCTGGCACGGGAGATTTTCGATAAAAAAGTCACTGAAATTTCCGGCGGGCAACGCCAGCGCCTGGCTTTCGTGCGGGCGGTCACTTCTGACTTCACAGTGCTATTCGGCGACGAGCCGACGGGCAATTTAGACCGCAGCACTTCGGAAGAACTGATGGCGGTGCTGAAAGACCTGATAAAAGACAAAGGCAAGACCGGCATTGTCGTTTCGCACGACCTGGCGCTTGCCAGCCAATTCGCCGACCTGATTATCCCGCTGACCGTCGAGCAAAACCCCGACGGCACGGAAATGGGCAGCGTGTTGCCTGAAAACATCATCCATCGTTGCGAAAACGACACGTGGCGCGACGCCCGAGGCACGTTGCTGCCGGACACCCATTCATTTCTTAATCGTTTTTTGGAGGTATAACCTCCGGCTTGGCATGATGAATACGCTGTTTGAAAAAATGCAGAGCATCCATTCGGATTTTGAAAAGCTGTTTTTTCAAAACGAATACCGCTCCCTCAAAGGCGCCCACCTGAGCACTATCGCCGCGCTGGTGGGCATCCTGTTTTTCACCTTTCTGGCGCTCGGTTTCGCCGTCGGCGGGCTGGAATACCTGGAGCAAAAAATGAAGAACCCTTTCACCAACTGGGTGAACCGCGACGTGGACAATGCCATCGTCGACAGCAGTGCCGTAGTCATCGAGCGCTACTCAAGCCCGACGGTGCAAGACAGTTTCCTGCTCAAAAGCGCCGAGGGTTTTGGCAGGTACGTGCTGGATTTCTACCGGCACAGTTTCGACCCCCTCCGCCACCCGCCCGACACGTTGCTGCTCCGGTGTTGGGGGCGCACCGTGAAGCCGGACGAGGTTTTGCTCAATAGTATTCTCAGCCCTTCCAATGTGGTCTGGCAAGTCAAGGATTTGGATTTGGCAAGCGTCAACCCCTGCGATATCCTCGTGACGCAGGCTATGCTCACGCTGAACGGCTTTGAAATCCCGGAAGACTACGAGGCAGAAATCTACCTGCCCATCAACGACGACGGCAACCTGATTTTCCTGCGGGTTTTTGCCGTCGTGAAAGAACTGCCGGGGCTGACCAACCGCTTCATTTCCTTCCCGAAACTGCACAACGTCTTGAAAGCTGCCCAGGTGGACGGCAAAAAATGCAAAGACCTCGTCACGAGCAACCGGAACAGCGGCACCAATCGCCTGATGCTTGCCGCCGGAAGCCCTCCTCTCGACGGTATTCATGCGTTGGCAAAGGCATTTTTCAATGTCAATACCGGCTTGTTCACTGATGCATCAGAGCACGTTTACAAAACGCCCTGGTGGGACTACCGGGGCATTAGCCTGTCTTTTCCTGCCGGAAAAACGCCGGGCAAAGACAGCCTGTCAGCTTTCCTCCAACTTGCCCGGCAGCAAGGCATTCACCTGGTGGAATTCGGGTTCTTAGAATGCGGCGCAGACCAATGCGAACAACTCAACAGCGGCGATTTTCAGTACTTAGCTTTCCATTTCAACCGGCTCGACCGCATCCGCCCGTTCCGCAAGGACTTGTTGCAGCGGTACGGCATCGAAATAGACATGAGCCAAATCGAGTCCAAGGAGAACTTCTCGCTGGTCAGCCAACTGACCTCGGCTATTTCCGTGATTTTGCTCATTTTCGGAATGCTTAGTATCGTCTCCTTCGTCAACAACTTAGTGAAAAACCACCTGTCCGGCATTCGCAACAACCTCGGCACTTTCCAGGCTTTTGGTTTGAACAATGACTTCCTGGTTAAAATCTACCGGAAAATCGTCCTGCGTTTCCTGGTCATTGCCATTTTAATCGCCTTTGCGCTTGCCGTGCTGGTGGACAGGGTAGAGTACCTGCTTTCCAAAGACAGCACCTTCAACATTTTCAGCCACTGGATTTTGGCTGCCGTCACCGGGTTGATTGTCATCAACCTGGTTGCCACCACGCGCACCATCCGGCGGATTTTGAGCGACACGCCGGGCAACCTGATTTACGGACGTTGAGCCTGAAATGAATGAAGCGGGTTGATTTTACTGCAAAATCAACCCGCTTCAACTGTTTTTCACCGCTTGAACAATCATTTTATCATGACACGGACTTTCTTTCAAATCTCGATTTGCTCCCTGATTTTTTGGAGCCTCGCCTGCAATAGCGACAAGCCCGACGACCCGCAACTCAAATTAGAAGCGGGTCCGGCGGCAGACACAACGACCATCAGCGTACTTTCTTCCGAACCGGAAGACGAGCCGCCACCGCCGCCGCCGCCCAGCCTGGAAAAAGTGAAAAACATGAAAAAAGCGGAAGCTAAAAGCCCGTTCAAAGACCTGGGTTGCTGCGGCGACGAAGCCAAACGGCAAGCCGAAGAATGCTGCTGCCAGGACGTATTACAGGCGTATGCCAAAATGGTGAAGGAAAAAGCCAGGAACCTGAACGAGGTGAAAAAAACCGACCCCATCCTGAAGTTTTGCCGGGACAAGTACAAGAAATCTTTCAACGATATTGATTACCCGCCCGGCACGGTGGATGAAGATGACGGGCTTTGAGTGCCGGGAAGCGCCGGCTCATGGTTTCCAGGTGACACATACTTGCGGCATGGTGTGAAGACGCATTTCAGGATGACATTCATACTTTCATATTCCCCCTTATGTTTAATCACACTGATTAAACAATGCCTTGTCCTGAAAAAGTTGACCGGTAAAAGTGAGAAGGAAAGATGAAACAAGGCAGCAAAAGCCAAACTACGGACAGACGATAAAACGAGAAGTAGCCGGGCAATACCAAACTGGCATAACCATCATTCAAGTATTTTCAGGAATCGCAGAATGTACCTGAAAAAAAAATCTGACTTTCAATGCGATATAAAAGTTATCTTGATAACTTTGCCAACAAGTTCTCCTCTAAAATTAGCTTCGTTTTTAAATTATTGGTTCACAACTTTAAAACCACTGTATTTGTCCATACAGTAAGGAATATGGTTTTTATTCAAGCCTAATAATGGGATTGAAAAAGCGACGCTATATCTTTATCACAGTGTTTTTTTAGGCTTTCCTATTCAATTCCTATCGGCTAAATATTCTTCCTGCCACTTGAAAATTCTTGTTGAATTTTCCATCTCATAAGTGACATTTTAAGATTAAACTTTCCACTTCATAACAACTAAACAATTTTGTCATGCCACCGCAACTAGGTTCTCCGGGCGTCTACATTGTAGAGGTTCCCAGTCAAGTGCGCACCATTACCGGTGTGGCTACTTCTATCACGGCTTTTGTGGGCAGGGCACGAAAAGGTCCCGCCGATGAGCCTGTCAAAATATCCAATTTTGGTGAATTTCAACGCCACTTTGGCGGGCTTTGGGAATGGAGTCCCATGAGCTATGCTGTCCGTGATTTTTTCCTCAACGGAGGAGGCGCAGCAGCTATCGTAAGAGTTCATAACAATGCGACATCCGCCCTGTTCAGTCTGCCGTCCGGCACCGGAAATCCGCTCCTTTTAGAAGCTGTTTCTCCTGGCAGTTGGGGAGACAACCTCACTTTCAAAATTGACCATAAAACCAAAGACCTTTCTGACACTACTCTTTTCAATATCACAATTATAGAAAAAGACCCCATCACCAAAGAGAACCTTACCGTAGAAAGGTTTTTCAACGTATCGTATAAAAACGACGCCAGCTCGATTGCAAAAACGCTAGCGCAAAGTTCAGCGCTCGTGCGGGTTAAAAACGACCAAAGCTCCACAACCACTAATTTGACACTAACCGATCGCACGCAAATATTGGACACTACTTTGGCGACTCCAACAGGTGCCACGGTTACCAGGACTACCGGAGGTGACGGTAACCATATTTTGGATGCCCAAATTCACAGTGGAGCTAATATGCAGACTGACAAAAAAGGGCTTTATGCCCTGGAAAAAACCGACTTGTTCAATTTGTTGTGCATTCCGCCTTTTGCCGGACCTAGCGCAACTGCACTCACCGTCACGGAAAAAGCCACCGACGTAACAACGGCTTCGATTGCCGCGGCGGTAAGTTATTGTAAACAACGCAGGGCGGTGCTTCTCATAGACTCACACAGCACTTGGAATACCAAAGGAAAAGTAGATACCGGATTTTCTTCTTACCCAGGCGTCAGTAGCGATAAAGACTATGCTGCCATGTTTTTCCCCCGGCTGATACAGACTAACCCTCAGACGGGCAATTTCCTGGAAGAATTTGTGCCATGTGGTGCAGTTGCAGGCATCATTGCCCGAACGGATGCCCAACGTGGCGTCTGGAAATCGCCGGCAGGAATTGAAGCCGGGCTGGCAGGCGTGGATGCATTGACGGTGCCGCTTACAGACTCCGAAAACGGCGATTTAAATCAAATAGGCATTAACTGTCTTCGAACATTTCCCATCTATAGGCGAGTGGTCTGGGGCTCCCGTACTTTGGATGGAGCCGACGTTACCGCTTCACAATGGAAATATTTACCCGTCCGCCGCACCGCTCTCTTCATAGAGGAAAGCCTTTTTCGAGGCTTGAAATGGGTAGTCTTCGAGCCGAACGACGAACCGCTCTGGGCGCAAATCCGTCTCAACGTTGGCGCTTTTATGCACAACCTCTTCCGGCAAGGCGCTTTTCAAGGTACCACTCCAAAGGAAGCTTACTTTGTCAAATGCGATAAAGAAACTACTACCCAGAACGACATCAATCTTGGCATTGTCAATATTGTCGTTGGATTTGCCCCGCTGAAGCCTGCCGAATTTGTCGTTCTTTATCTCCAGCAAATGGCGGGGCAAGTGGAAGCGTAAGAGCTTGGTTTCCTGCACCTTCGGACCTACTTTTTTTCGAACAACCTTCAATAAATTCTACTGTATCATGGCACAGTTTTCTGTCAATTCGCATCGTTTCGACCCTTACAAAAACTTTAAATTCCGCATAAAATGGGATGGTAAATACGTTGCCGGCGTCAGCAAAGTAAGCGCCTTAAAACGTACCACCGAAGTCGTGAAACACCGCGAGGGAGGCGACCCCAGCAGCAGCCGTAAATCCCCGGGACGCACGGAGTTTGAGCCTGTGACGCTTGAAAGAGGCATAACGCACGATGCGGAGTTCGAGGCTTGGGCAAACAAAGCATGGAACTTCGGCGCAGGACTTGGAGCTGAAGTTTCACTCAAAGACTTCCGTAAAGACATCATTATCGAGCTTTACAACGAAGCTGGGCAAAAAGTCACTGCCTATAAGATTTATAGCTGCTTTGTGTCCGAGTACCAGGCTCAACCCGAATTGGACGCCAACGCCAACGCCGTCGCCATTCAAAGCATCAAATTAGAAAACGAAGGCTGGGAGCGCGACATCGAGGTACCCGAACCCAGTGAACCGAGCTTTACTTAACATCGAGCATGAAACCGCCCACTGCCGCGGAGCTGCTTTCATTCTGGGAAGACTGCCTGCACAAACCGCTGCTCGAAAGGTCGCTTCACCTATTGGCTTCGGCTTGTTCCTTACCCGATTCAAACACCGTGGCGCTCATGAGCATCGGTGAGCGGGACGCCAGGCTGCTTCAAATCCGGGAATGGCTCTTTGGCTCCCGATTGAGCAACGTGGCGCATTGCCCTCATTGCGGCGAAAAAGTGGAGTGGGAAAACGACACTGCCGCCTTTCATCTACAACCTTTCTCTTCGCCGGAACCAGCTTTTAAGATTTTCCAACTGCAAACGGGAGCATTTCACATCCGCTTTCGCCTGCCCAACAGTCAAGACGTACAACAGGCTTTGAACGACCGGGCTTTTTTTGAGCAGCCTCGCAAATTCCTCGCAAGGTGCATGGTGGACTTGAACGGCAGCGAGCAAGACATTGCTGAAAAAGTGAAAGTTTTACCAGCCGAAGTTTTCGAGCAGTTGAGCCAACAGATAGAATTGGAAGACCCCCAAGCCAACATCTCTTTTCAAATGAACTGTCCTGCCTGCCAGCACGAATGGCCTATCACTTTCGACATCCAAAGCTATCTCTGGGCAGAAATTGACAACTGGGCAAAGCACGTCCTTCGGGAAGTTTACCTGCTTGCCCGTTCTTTCGGTTGGTCTGAACGGGATATTTTAAACATGCACCCCCTGCGCAGGCAATTGTACCTTGAAATAATTGGCTCATGAGCAGCTTTATTCAAAACCTTCTCGCCCGCCATTCCGAGCCTGCCGCCAACGTGCAGCCTCGTTTGCGTGGTAAATTTGAGCCTTCCCCTACCCTTCCGGCTATGCCGGCAAGTAAACTTGGCGAGGACATGGAAAGCCAGGAGGAACTGCCAAGTTGGCAACTTCCCCGTCCCGAAGATGCCAGCCAGCCCTTCGCTCAGACTGAGGCAAGACCTTTAGACCAGCGCTCGCCGGAAGATTTTCTTTTAAATGTCAACCCCTCCAAAAACACCTTGAAAACGCTACTTACTGAACCGGATTTGATAAAAACCCAAGATGGATTTTCTAAAAAGGCAAGCCTTTTTCCGCCCGCAGTTTTTGAAAAAAATATTCATTCCCTTCCTGCTTCTGAATCTGTAAAGCCTCGAACAACTGAATCTCCTGTCCCTTTGCCTGCAACGAAAATGACTGAAATGCAGGCAATGACAGGCAAGATAGACCATTCTCTGCCTCACCATTCCTCAAATGTCCAACCAGCATTCGGCATTCGGGAAGCGGCTGGAGCCCAGGCAAATGGCTTGCTCAATCCCAGCACAGGCTCACGGCGTGGCAGTAACGACAACCATTTGGAAGAATTCCGCCGCCATTTCCACACGGAAGCTCCAAAAGCGCCGGTTATTAAAGTGAGCATTGGCAGAGTTGAAGTACGAGCAGTGATGCAACAAGCGCCAGCAACCCAGTCACCGGGAGCAAAAGCTGCCGCCAAACCCCGGCTGACTTTAGAAGATTACCTGAAAAAACAAAACGGGGTCCACAGATGAGTTCTCCGCTTGCCATAGCCACAGTGACCCACGTCATGAAAGATTTGCTGAATGACGGCTTGCACAACAACGACTTGTCGGGAGGTTTGGGCGCAGGCGTGATAGTCAGTTCTTTGCCGCCTGACCGCGTCGATACGCTACCGGCAACGGAAACAAGCCGCCTGAATCTATTCATGTACATGGTAACCCACAACCCCGGTTGGAGGAATGAATTTTTGCCCCACCTCAATTCAAAAGGCGACCGGGTCAGCAACCCACCACTTGCCCTCGATTTGCATTACCTGCTGACTGCCTATGGCTCACACGAGTTGCATCACGAGATACTGCTCGGCTACGGCATGCTTCTGTTGCACGAAAACCCAGTGCTGACCAGGGAAGCCATTCAAAAATCGCTGACCCCTGCCACCTCGGTAACGCCCGGAACGCTTCCCGCAGAACTGCAAATGCTCTCCACTTCCGGGTTGGCAGAGCAAATCGAGCTTATCAAAATCTCGCCTGAAACTTTAAACACGGAAGAAATTTCCCGGCTCTGGACAGCTTTTAGCGCCAAGTACCGCCCTTTCGGCGCTTACGTTGCCACCGTGGTTTTGATAGAAAGCAAGAAAAAAAGCAAGTCTGCTTTGCCAGTTCGCCAAGCCAACCTCAAAGTGATACCGTTCCGAAAGCCTTCCATTGAAAAAATCAGCAGCAAGGCTGACAGCACTCCGAATACGCCCATTGTTGAAAATCAAAAGATTTTGCCGGGGTATTTTCTCGTCTTGGACGGAGTTAACCTGAGCGGCGAAGTTGTTTCCGTCAATTTCAGCGGCGTCGAGGTTACGCCCCCGGCGGCTGATATCACCGACCAACGAATCATGGTGCAATTGCCCAACACCTTGAAGGCTGGGGTGCAAGGTGTGCAAGTAGTGCATAGACTGGATTTGGGAACGCCTGTAGAACCTCACCAGGGCTTCAGTTCCAATGTGCAGGCTTTCGTGTTAAACCCCAAAATAACTGCCGCTCCAACTTTCGCTTCCAATGCAGTGGACTTGACGGTTGACCCTGCCATCCGGCCCTCCCAACAAGTCGTCTTATTGCTCAACCAATTGAACCCTACGCCCCCGGCATTGCCAGTCACGCACAGCTTTTTAATGCCAGCTATGGATTTTGATGCGACTCCCACCGGCAATATTTCCATACCTGTCACCGGCGTTCTCCCTGGTGAGGAATACCTGGTACGCATCCAAGTGGACGGAGCGGAAAGCCACCTTGAAACAGATGCTACAGGTGCTTTCATTTCACCTAAAGTGACCATTCCATGAGCCCCGACACGCAAAATCACTGGCTGGAAGCCAACCGCCAATATTTGATAGCTTCCCTGCAGGCAGTGCAAGAGGAGTTGGAAGCCTACCGGCATCAAATGGAATGCAATGGAAGGACTGCGCACGTGACCGGTTTTTGGCGCAAAATCTTCATGTGGCTGCTTTTCAGAAAAAATAAGCCTGCCCCTTATTTTCCCAAGCCCGTGCCCGACGCCAAAACCCTTTGGAGCCAAGCCTGCCAAGACCACTCCCACGCTCTCCCGCCTGCGTTGGATACTTTGACGGCGACATTCGGGCTAACCTCCTTTGAAAAGAAGATTTTGATGATGTGCGTAGGCATGGAATTGGACGCTAGCTTCGGCGCTCTGGTTTCGGGGTTAAATGGCGGCAATGGAAATGGGATTTCCATGCGCCCGACTTTCAGCTTAGCCTTGGCTGCTTTTGCCGATGCTCACTGGAATGCCATCTCGCCCCGATCGCCGCTCCGCTACTGGGACTTGATTTCGCTCAACAATGCCGAGTTGATAACCCGCAGCGCCTTGAAAATTGACGAATACGTCCTGCATTACCTGACCGGCACCCGCTACGTGGATGAAAAGTTGGCTGAAATCCTCGACCAGGTTTTTGTGGAATATGAGTTGGCGCCTTCGCAAAAAAAATTGGCAGACGTCATGGCGCTTGCCGTTGCGACTTCCTCTCGCAATGCAAACGGTACTGCACACTTGCCTTGGATTCATTTGAAAGGCGACGAGCGTTCCGACCATTTGGCAGTTGCCGCTTTGGCAATTTCCGCTTTAAGACAAAAGCTTTTCAAATTATCCGTCTTATCCCTGCCTACGGGCACGAAGGAAGCCGCCGAGCTGGCGCGCTGGTGGAACCGGGAATCCGCTTTGAATGCCAGCGCCCTCTACCTGGATTGCTCAAAAATTGATGCGCAGGACAAGCAGCGCTGGCAACCTGTCTTAACCTTGGTTGAAAACGTCCACAGCATCCTGATAACTGGCGGCAGCACAGTGGAATTGCCGGAACAGGCAAAACGTCCGAAGCTCGTCTTCGAAGTGCCGAAGCCCAACTTCGAAGAGCAGTTGAGCCTTTGGAAATTAGCTTTTGGCAAGGAACTACCCACTGGGCTGGTAAATGAGTTCGGCAAAATCGCCACCCAATTCGACCTGGGCGCTAAAACCATTGCCGCTATTGTTGGCGAACTAAAACCTCGCCTGAGTCTGCCTGCCAAAAAGCAATCTGACGAGGCTACTTGCTCGCTCGGCAGGTTGCTTTGGGAAACTTGCCTGGATCAGACCCGTCCAAAATTGGACGGGCTGGCGCAAAAAATCGAGGCGGTGGCAACCTGGAAGGACATTGTGCTGCCGGCAGAGCAGGTAAGTTCGCTGGAGGAAATGGCAGACCAAGTCAAAAACAGGAAAAAAGTCTATCAGGAATTTGGTATGGAAAAAACGAGCGCCAGAGGCTTAGGCATTAGCGCCCTGTTTGTCGGCGAGAGCGGCACAGGCAAAACCATGGCTTCCGAAGTGCTGGCAAACGAACTGCAACTGGATTTATACCGCATAGACTTGAGCCAGGTCGTCAATAAATACATCGGAGAAACCGAAAAAAACCTGAAGCTCATTTTTGACGCGGCGGAAGAAGGCGGCTCCATCCTCCTGTTCGACGAAGCGGACGCCCTGTTCGGGAAGCGAAGCGAAGTCAAGGACAGCCACGACCGTTACAGCAATATCGAAGTCAGCTATTTGCTTCAGCGCATGGAATCTTACAAAGGGCTGGCTATCCTCACCACCAACATGAAAAGTGCTCTCGACCCGGCATTTCTCAGGCGGATCCGATTCCACATCCTTTTTCCCCATCCCGATGTCAAAAGCCGCGAAGAAATCTGGCGAAGGGTTTTCCCCGACCAGGCGCCAACAGAAAATATTGATTTTGAAAAACTGGCTCGTCTGAACTTACCCGGCGGCAACATCCGCAACATTGCCATCAATGCTGCTTTCCTGGCAGCAGAAGAAAATAGTCCTATCCGCATGGCGCACCTGTTTCAGGCAGCGCGCAGCGAATACAGAAAACTGGAAAAATCTTTCACTATCAGCGAAATAAATGCGATGTCATGAATTCGGCGGTCATTGAATTGAATATCGAAGAATTGGTGCTGCATGGCTTTTCTCTCCATGACGCTTTTCGTATCAGGCAAGCAGTGGAACAGGAACTGACTCGCCTTTTTATGGAAAGAGGCATTCCCGCTCATTGGTCTGGCGAAATGGAAGTGCAGACGCCACTGCTCGACATGGGCATTTTTTACCTGCCCCAGAACCCGGCAGCCGGAGCAGTGGGAAACGCCTTGTCGAAGACACTTTATCAAGGCTTAAAAAACCAGGTTTCACCCCTTTCACCTGCGCTCTCAATCCAGGCACATGAGTAGTTTTCCCGGTTCTCCCCGATTGGTAAAAGGTGGCATCGTTCTGCTCAACCAACAAAGCGGCACGGTGCAGCGCATCATTACCCTGCAATACAACCCCGATACGCTCACCCGGACGCTGCAACCCCGCACCATGACCGGCGAAAGCACCAATCCTGTCGAAGCACTCCGACTGACAGGACCGCCTGTTGAAACCTATAAATTCGAAGCAGAAATTGACGCAACTGACCAGTTGGAGATGGCTGCCGATGCCAATGACCTTGCTGTAAAAGTGGGCATCCAACCAATTCTTTCTGCCTTGGAAACTATCATTTACCCGCGCAGCGCACAACTCCTTGCAAACAACGCGCTGGCGATGGCAGGCACCGTGGAAATTGCGCCGATGGAAACTTCCCTGATTTTGTTTGTCTGGAACAAAAACCGTATTGTGCCGGTGCGTTTCACCGATTTTAGCATCACAGAAGAGGCTTTCGATATCAACCTCAATCCCATCCGGGCAAAAATCAGCTTGGGAATGCGAGTGTTGAGCGTGGACGACTTCGGTTTCGACCACCGGGGCGGCAATTTGTATCTGAATTATCACCAGAACAAAGAGCGGCTGGCAGGCATGTTTGCCTCCGGCTCTATGGACACTTTGGGTATCAACGCAATATCATGACAGACTCTTCCGCCTTGATTTTACAATATGCTGGCGTCAAATCGGGGCAGTTCAGCCCTACGAGCCGCTATTTTGGCATCGAAACCGGCGTTTTGGAAATCGCTAACCAAAACCCCGTTGCCTTTGTCCGCAGACGGTTCATCCCACAGCCAGAGCGTTACCAGTTGTTGCAGGAGCACGTGGTGACGCAGGGCGAGCGCCCAGACCACCTTGCAGCACAGTACCTCGGCGACCCGGAGCAATTTTGGCGGATTTGCGACGCCAATGCCGTGATGCACCCGAACGAACTGACGGAAACCATCGGGCAGCGCATCCGAATCACTTTGCCGGAAGGCATTTTCAACCTCAACCATGCTTAAAGGCATTCACCTTACCTTGATGATAGGTCCCGCCGTGCCGGCGCCTGTTCCTAAAATGGTCATAGAAGCCTTGACCAGCATCCAGGTTACCAACAGCAAGGACAGGAGCGGATTTCAGTTGAGTTTCAATTTGGCGAAAAACTCTCCGGTCTTGACCATGATGCTGCCGGCAGGCTATTTCGACCCGATTTCCACTCGTGTGATTATCGTGGTAACGGTGAACGGACTACCCAACGTCATCATGGACGGGTTAGTGACTAACCAGGAGTTTTCTCCCTCCAATGAAACCGGGAAAACCATGCTCACCCTTACGGGCGAAGATTTGAGCCTCGCCATGGATTTGGTTCAAAAAGTAGTGCCCTACCCAGCTATGCCGACAGCCGTAAAAGTGCTTGCCATTTTAGCTCCGTATGCTGCGTTGGGCATTGTGCCGATGGTCATTCCACCCATTGTGGACGTGGTAAAATCTCCCACCGACGGTTGGCAAAGCCAAAAATCAACAGACCGGCAATACATTCAGTCGCAGGCACAAACGGTGGGCTACATCTTTATGATGCTGCCGGGTCCTTTGCCGGGGCAGAACATCGCCTATTTCGGTCCCGATGCTAATTTGCCAATCCCACAGTCTGCTGTCTCCATCAACTTAGATGCGCACACCAACGTCGAGTCGTTGAGCTTTTCGCTGAATGGCTTGGCAAAAGTCATCCGGATTTACAACATATTAGACCCGGTGACCCGGAAGATAACCATCCCCGTGCCCGTGCCGAACATCAGCCCGTTCAAACCGCCGCTGGGCGCCCGGCCGCCCATGCCGGCAAAAATTGAATATGCCCAGCAGAACGCAGACCAATCGCCAGACGAAACCGCCCAGGAAATCATCGGCTTTGCCATCAACAACTCGGCTTCGATAACGGCAAGCGGCGGGTTGGACGTGATGCGGTATCGGAGTCTGCTGCGCCCCAAAATGTTGGTAGGGGTCAGAGGCGCCGGTTTGGCTTACGATGGGCTGTACTACGTGGACAGTGTCACGCACAACATCAAAAAAGGAGAATACAAGCAAAGCTTTACCCTTTCCCGCGACGGCTTGGTGACCAACACCCCCGTTGTGTTGCCTTAAAACAATCCATTTTGAAAGATAACCCGACCCCGTTTTGGGGCAAATACCGAGGCACAGTGGTCAACAATATTGACCCTGAAATGAAAGGAAGGCTCCTTGTCTCCGTGCCCGACGTGCTCGGAGTGGTGCCATCTACCTGGGCTGAACCTTGCGTGCCGCTTGCCGGTCCCACTGGTCCGGCGATGGGCATTTACTTAGTGCCGCCGATCGGCACAGGCGTTTGGGTTGAATTTGAGCATGGCAATCAAAACCGCCCTAT
The DNA here is from genome assembly GCA_964533005.1 of uncultured Saprospiraceae bacterium. Lineage (GTDB taxonomy): Bacteria > Bacteroidota > Bacteroidia > Chitinophagales > Saprospiraceae > UBA6168. The sequence continues at coordinate 11,542 of CAZHLB010000008.1, read as the reverse complement.
TTGGGTAGGCTGCCGCTGGGGCGGCAATTCGGACGTGCCGCCGCTCGCGCTTGCTTCCATTCCGGGAACGGCGCCCAACATTCTCATTCAAAGCTTGGGGCAAAATGTTTTCGTCATCAATGATTTGCAAACGCCTGCCGGGGGGTTGATGCTGAAAAGCGCCGGAGGTGCCAGCATCATTGTCAATGATACCGGCATTTACATTCAAAATGGCAAAGGCGCCAGCATTACACTGGTCGGTCCCACCCTCAGCCTCACCGCCACTACAGTCAACATCAACAATGGGGCTTTGACTATCGTCTGAAATTTGAAAGTGGCACAACATCTACCCTTAGTCCTGCTGAACCCATTTCCTTAAATTTATCCATTTCACCATGCCAGGATTTCTACTTCACGTCGGCGCAAACGTGCTTTGCGCACATGGTGGTCAAGCCCAGCCTACCGCTCCCAATCCCAAGGTGACGGTCAGCGGGCAGCCCATCGTTACGCAAACTGCTCCTTATACTGTTGCCGGTTGTCCTTTCACCACAGGCTCTAATCCTTCGCCCTGCGTTACTGCAAACTGGGTCTCGGCTGCCGTGCGCATCACCTCCAACGGGCAACCTGTGCTGATGCTGGATAGCCAGGCTACTTGTGTTCCCAATGGCACACCGCTCATGATTACGACGACCCAGACGCGGGTGACCGGCACTTAGTCGCTTCCATTTTCTCAATTGCATGAATCTTCGTTTCCCTTTCCAATTCAACAACGAGGGCGTCACCGCTGCCCAGGAAAGTTATGAGGTGCATATCCGGGACTTGGTTGAACAGGTCTTGTTCACAGCGCCCGGCGAGCGAGTCAATCGCCCTGATTTTGGCAGCGGTTTATTGCAATTGGTTTTCGAGCCGAATAGCGACGAGTTAGCCGCTACGTTGCAATTTTTGACGCAAGCGGCGCTCAATCAATGGCTTGGCGACCGCATCGAGGTCAACAATGTAGAGGTGAGAAATGTGGATGCCACGCTTTCCATCCAGGTGGTTTACACCGTTTTGAAAACCCGGCAGGTGCAGACAGCTCAATTTTCCCGCTAATCTTTTCCCATGGTTTTTCATTGCTGCAACGAAAGCCGTAAACATCTCGTCAGCGCCCATCCTACGCTGAACGGCATTGATTTTTTAGAAGTGGCGGACGATGCTCAAACCACCCTGGAGGTGCATTTCCTGAAACCGTTGTTGCCCGGCAGCCTGGATGAAACCAACGTTTTCATCGAAGGCGGCGACCGAATCAAAAACATCCGGGTGCTCGACGCCACCGATGGTATTTTGCTCTCCCCTTCAGGTGACAGCAAAGTCTTGACTGTACAGGTTGAAGCGCCAGGCGATTTTTCAGATTACAACCTGCGGCTTGCCACAAGCGACAATAATCCTGCGCCGCCAGCGGGCTTTGACCAGGTGCTTTCTTTCATCGTTTTTTCTTTCAAAGTTGCCTGCCAGAACGAATTCGACTGTCAACCTGCCTGCGATTGCCCGCCCGAAACCGCCGTGCCGCCTCCTGATATTAACTACCTGGCGAAAGATTACACCACTTTTCGCCGCCTGATGCTCGACCGGATGGCGCTGCTCGTGCCAGCCTGGAAAGAGCGCAACCCCGCCGACCTCGGCATCGTGCTTGTAGAATTATTGGCTTACGTGGCTGACTATCTGAGCTATCGCCAGGATGCCATCGCCCCCGAAGCCTATCTCCGTACTGCCCGCAAGCGCAGCTCCGTCCGGCGGCACGCTCGCCTGGTGGATTACCGGATGCACGACGGATGCAATGCCCGCACCTGGGTGCAAATTCAAATCAAACCAAGCGCCGATGGCGCTACACTGGAGCGGATAAATGGCAACAACACCACGAAGTTTTTAACCAGGGTGGAAGGAATACCTGAAGTTATCGGCGCCGGTGACGAAGCGTTTAAAAAAGCCCTCGCCACCCGTCCCAAGGTGTTCGAGTTGATGCATGACATCGAGCTTTATTCGGCGCATAACGAGATGAATTTTTACACCTGGGGCAATGAATCTTGCTGCCTGCCCAGGGGCGCTACCCACGCCACTTTGAAGGGGCATTTTGATAAACTCAAAGAAGGCGATTTCCTGATTTTGGCAGAAAACCGGGGAACCAGTTCCGGCGAACCGGAAGATGCCAACCCCCTGCGTCGGCACGTGGTGCGTCTGACAAAAATTCAATTGAGTGAGGATGAACTTGTTGAGGAAGAATTATCCGGCGGCTCGCCGGGAAGCCCGCTCGGCAGTCCTGCGGTAAGCTCGCCTGCGAGTCCAGTCACTTCGCCTGCCAACCCATCCACCGGTTCGTTCTTTCAAAAGGTAACTGAAATTTACTGGGACGAGCCGGATGCTTTGCCCTTCCCGTTGTGCATCTCGACGGAAGGTTTGGAGGATGTCAGTGTCGCCTGGGGCAATATTGCACTGGTTGACCACGGCATGACGTTCGAGGACACCGGCGATTTCAGGTCGTTGTCTCCCAGCGTGGTCAAGCGCCGCAACCTGCCTTTTGTCACGGCTGACGAAAGCTGCTCTTGCGAGGAAAAAGCGCCTGCCAAAGCCGTTCCGCTTCGCTTTCGCCCAAAACTGACGGCAGCGCCGCTCACTGTTTCAGACCTCCGGCATTTCAACGAAGACCACGAGCTCATGCCAGTTCCGGCGGCGGTGCTGACGCAGCAAGATTGCTCGAAAGCCTTGCCGGTGATTTCCCTTTTCGAAACAACGGGCAGCCAGCGAGCATGGGAGCCTCAGCGGGACTTGTTGAGCAGTGGCGCAAACAAGCTGGAATTTGTGGTGGAAACGGAATCGGACGGAACTTCCATCCTGCGTTTTGGCGACAATAAATTGGGGGCGCAGCCTGACGACGACACCGATTTTATAGCCAGTTTCCGCATCGGCAATGGTTCGCAGGGCAACATCGGGGCGGGCACTTTGGCGCACCTCGTGCCGGCGGTCTCTACTTCGCTCGCTGTCCTATCAATTACCAATCCGCTCCCGGCGCAAGGTGGAACCAACCCGGAAAGCATGGAACAAGTGCGCCAGTTTGCCCCCCAGGCATTTCGCACACAAGAGCGGGCAGTGACGTCGGCAGACTACGAGGACTTTGCGAAGAAGAGCCATCCCGACGTGCAAAAAGCTGCCGCCACCCTCCGCTGGACGGGCAGTTGGCGAACATTTTTCCTGACGGTTGACCGCATGGGAGGGCTCGATGTAGATGCTTCTTTCGAGCAAGAATTGCGCGGGCGGCTCGAGCCGTATCGCCTGGCAGGCTTCGACCTGGAAGTGGATAGCCCGCTTTTTGTGCCCTTGGAAATTGAAATGGCGGTGTGTGTGCAACCCGGTTTTTTTGCTTCCGAGGTGAAAAAGGCGCTGCTCGATATCTTCAGCAAACGAGTCATGCCCAATAGCAGCACGGGGATTTTTCATCCCGACCATTTCAGTTTTGGGCAAGCTGTTTATCTGAGCCGCTTGTACGCGGCTGCACAAGCCGTTGCCGGGGTGGCATCGGTGGAAATCACCAAATTTGAGCGGCAAGGCACGCCTGATTCCCAACCGCTCCAGGAGGGCGTTTTGCGCCTGGGCAGGCGCGAGATTGCCCGATGCGACAATGACCGAAACTTTCCAGACCGGGGTGTTTTCAAACTGGTCATGAAAGGTGGAAAATAAACGCATGGAAAAACCGGATACCTGCAATTGCTGCGAAGGGCTGTCGGTCGAGACGCCGGTGGAGGTTTTCAACCGCCCCGGATTGAAAGGAATTTCCTATCGCACAGGCGATTATTCCAAATTTCGGGAGAGTCTGTTCACCCGCTTGTCGCAGTTGCCGACGAAGCAGGCAGCGGCGTTGCGCCAACTGACTACGCGCAACAACAGCGATTTCAGCATTGCCCTGCTCGACGCCTGGGCGATGGTTTGCGACGTGCTGACTTTTTATCAGGAAAGAATCGCCAACGAATCCTATCTCGGCACTGCCATCGAGCAGTTTTCCATCGTAGAACTTGCCCGGCTGATTGGCTATGAGCTGAACCCCGGCGTGGCAGCTAACACCTGGCTCGCCTTCACCATCGAAGAAGCCTCGCTCGCCATGCCACAAGCTGCCCTGACCGGCGTAGCCAGGGGAAAAGAAGAAAACCCGCCTATTTTTATCGAACCGGGAACACGGGTGCAGAGCATTCCGGGAAAGGATGAGGAACCTCAAAATTTTGAGACCATTGAAAAAATAGAAGCCCGCGTGGAATGGAATGCCATGAAGCCCCGCACTTCGCAACCTTATTCCGATTTTCTGGCAAGCCAGGTCATCGCTTTGCGGGGAGTCGGGCACAACCTGAAAACGGGCGACATCCTGATGCTCCGAAAAACCGACGACACCAAGGCGCTTAAAAAAATAGCCAAACTGGCGCCGGACGAATCGGCGGGACTGACTTTGGTTCACTTCGTAGCGGCGGCGCAATTTCCAGGTTACACCCTCACCTCCGGCTACACTTATTCCGCCGTGACGAGCCTTCCCAAAACCCTGGGCAATTTTGTAAGCACAGAAGCGCAGGGCAACTGGCTTGCCGATGATTTTGCCGCCACGCTCAAAATGCAGGGATGGGCGGAAGACGACGTACGCAACAGTTTTAGCGCCGCCCAGGCAAGCAGCTATCCGCAAGATGCGGTTTTTGTTTTCCGCAGACAGGCGGCGATTTTTGGATACAATGCTCCGCTCCAGCCTACTTGCAACTTTACCCCGACTCCAGCCGTCTTGAACCACCCAGCCGCCTGGGTTGAATGGGGGCTGGCGGGTGATGAAAGAATCAATGAATTATTCCTGGACAATAGCTATGACCAAATCCTGGAAGGCTCTTACGTCCTGGTTCAGGAAGACAAAAACTTAGACCCCAATAAAATTTTCAAAGTGAATGCCGCTGAGACCCGCCCCCGCACTGCCTACAGCCTCAGCGGAAAGCCAACTCATCTTGAACTTGCCGGAAATTGGCGCAGCGCCAGTTCTAACATAACTCCCCTGAGAAACAAAACCGTCCACGTCCAAAGCGAAGAGCTGCCCCTCGCCGAGTTGCCTATCGAAGCGGCAGTCGGCGGTTCGAATAAAGTGGAGTTGTCCCGCTTGTATTTAGGCTTGCAAAAGGGGCGCACCGTAATAGTTTCCGGCGAATTGAAGGACTTGCCAGGCGTGTTTGCCAGCGAAACGCAAGTCTTGTCCGCCGTGGAAATCATCGCCGGGCGCACCGTGCTGACTTTTCCAGGCGACTTGGCAAACACCTACGTCCGCAAGACTTTCACCGTCAATGCGAATGTGGCAAAGGCGACGCACGGCGAGAGCATCCGGGAAGTATTGGGCAGTGGCGACGCTGCCGTGCCTTTTCAAAAATTCGTGTTGAAGCACGCACCGCTCACTTTCGTCAGCGCCGCCACGCCAAGCGGCACACTTTCCACCCTTCAAATCCGGGTCAACGATATTTTGTGGCACGAAGTCCCTTCGCTGTACGAAAGGGAACCTGCCGAGCGCATTTTCATTACCCGCCAGGACGACAAGGGAAAAACGACGGTCATTTTTGGCGACGGCAAAAACGGCTCCCGCTTGCCCACCGGGCAGGAAAACGTGGTGGCAACGTACCGCAAAGGCATCGGGTCGAAGGGGCTTTTAAAAGCCAACCAGCTTTCCCAGTTGGTCAGCCGCCCGCTGGGGGTGAAAGCGGTGACCAATCCGCACCCGCCCCTCGACGCCCAGGACGGCGAACGCCTCGCCGACGCCCGCCAGAACGCCACCCTCACCATGTTTACCCTGGGGCGGGCAGTTTCCCTGAAGGATTATGAAGATTTTGCAAGGGCATTCGCCGGCATAGCCAAGTCGTTGGCTACCTTAAGAAGGAACGGCTTGCGGCAGGAAATTTTTCTGACCGTCGCCGGGGTGAATGGCGCTCCGGTCTCGGATGAGCTTATCAAGAAATTACAGGCTGCCATCGGGCAGGCGGGCGTGCCAGGCGTGGGCATTCGGGCGGCTTCTTTTCAGGCGAAGTTTTTCCGTTTTGTTGCGAAAATCCAGGTGCTTCCCGATTTTCTGGCAGAGAAGGTTTTGCAGGATATCGAAATGCGGGTTCGGAAGCATTTTTCATTTGAAGCCCGAACCTTCGGACAGCCGGTGGTCAAAAGCGAGTTGTATTCGGTCATTCAGGACACGGTGGGAGTGAGTTGGGTAGACCTCGATTCGCTTTATTTTACCGGAAGCCCAACCGCACCGAATGACCGGCTGCTTGCCGCCCTGCCCGACCCTGACGCCGCATTGCCCACTGCCGCCGAATTATTAACCCTCGACCTCAGCCCGTTGCAACTCTCCGTCCAACCATGAATTTCGATTTGCAAAAACTCTACGACCTGCTTCCCGCACTGTACCGCCTGCGGGATGCGGAAATGATTTCGAAGTCGCCCTTCACCCAGGCAATCCCTGGCACCTTGGCGGCCGATGAAGAATTTTACGGTCCACTCAAAGCCTTTTTATCCGTCATCGCCGAGCAGGTCGAAGTGCTGGAAGAAAACCTGGAACAACTGTACGACGACCAATTCATCGAGACCTGTTCAGAATGGGTGGTGCCGTACATCGGCGCACTGGTCGGCGCCAGGGGGTTGATGTCCATCCCGGACGCCCCTTTCAGCGAGCGTGCCCAGGTGGCGAACACCATTGCCTACCGGCGGCGGAAAGGCACACTTAGCCTTTCCGAGCTATTGGCACGAGACGTGACCGGCTGGGACGCTCACGCAGTCGAGTTCTTTCAATATTTGGCAACCACGCAGTACATGAATCACGTGCGCCCGGGCAACCTTTCGATGGCGAGCCTTCGCAACTGGAAGACCCTGTACTACGCCAACACCCCCTTCGATGAAATGGCGCACACTGCCGACGTCCGGCGCATCGAGTCTCTGCGAGGCAAGTACAACATTCCGAATATTGGAATTTTCCTGTGGCGCATTGGCAGTTTTCAACTGGTGAATGCTCCGGCATACCGGGTGGACGACCTCCGGTTCACTTTTGACGCTTTGGGAAAAAATGCGCCGCTTTACAATATTCCTGAAACGGAACAGGAAATCACCCAACTGTCTTCGCCCTTCAACGTGCCCATGCCTATGGGGCGCAGGGTGCTTGCAGAGCAGTTGGAAGCCTGGTACGGGCAGGAAGATGCCAATGCGGACGCTGACAAAAGCGACAAAAGTGTTTTGATTTTTGCCGACGGTCAGCCCTTGTTGCCGGACGCCGACTTCAAAAACTTTGACATTATCTCCGTCTGCAACCTCAGCGACGACCCGCTTGTGCCAGGCGCATGGGCAAACATGCCAGACAAAAAAATCGCCATTGACCCCGTGTTAGGGCGGATTGCCTTGCCGCCCGACCTGTTGGTCAACCCTCCTCTTAGCCCGCCGGAGCCGCTTCCTTTAAAATTAACGCCTGCCGCTTGGCCCCCCAATGAATTGCGAGTAAGTTATAGCTATGGCTTCACCGCCAACATGGGCGGAGGCGGCTACGACCGCTCCGATACTTTGATACGGGAGCCAGATAAAACCGTCCCCGGCACAGATGCGCCAAACATCCAGCAAGCAATAAATGACTTGATAGCCGAGCTAACCCTTTTGCAGGCGAGCCAAATCCTGAAAACCGAAGCGCACGGCGTGATCGAAATTGCGGATAACAGCTATTACTTTGAAAACCTCGTCATCAAAGCAGGTAAAAACCAAACCATCGAGCTGAGAGCCAAAGACCAGCATCGTCCGGTTCTGGTGCTGAATGGCGGAGCGATGCGCATCGAGGGAGAAAAAGACTCAAAGGTCATTTTGAACGGAATCCTGTTCAGCGGCGGTCAAATTCAAGTGCCTGCGGCGAACAACCAACTGCAAAAGCTGGAAATCCGGCATTGTACACTCCTTCCTGCTGCCAGCCCTGCGTTTGCGCCGCTTTTCTCTCCCGTTGCCAATGTTGCGGCGGAGGCGGCTGCCTTGCCCCGGCTGTTGGTGGAACTGTCCGGTTTGTCGGTCAGCATTGAAAAATCCATTACCGGGAGTTTGCGGGTCGTGGAAGGGGCGGCGATTTCAATTTCAGACAGCATCGTGGATGCTTTGGACAAAACCGCCGTGGCATTTGCAAGCCCGCTCGACAACGAATCGGCAGGCGGGGTGCTGCAAGTTGTGAACAGCACTGTGGTTGGCAAAGTGCATACGCATACTTTGGAATTGGCGTCGAACAGCATTTTTCTCGCAGGAATAGCGCCCTTCGGCGACACCTGGACGATGCCGGTGCTGGCGAGCCGGTTGCAACATGGCTGCGCTCGTTTTTCCTGGTTTCCTGCCGGGTCGAAAGTTCCCCGGCGGTACAACTGCCAACCTGAAACGGCAGCTAAAAAAGCGGCGGATGCCGCCAAAGCGGCAGCTAAGGCAAGGGGCGCCAGCGACGCCCAAGCAGCTATCGAGGAAGCTGCTGCATCGAAAATTGCCACGTCGCTGGTGCAGCCGCAATTCAATTCCATGCGCTACGGGGATGCTAATTACTTCCAACTCCACCCGTTTTGCGTACCGGAGATAGCGGCGGGCGCGGATGATGCCTCGGAAATGGGCGCATTTCACCACCTTTTTCAGCCCCAACGGGTAGCCAACCTGCGAGCCCGCCTCGACGAATACCTGCGTTTCGGTCTGGAAGCAGGCATTTTTTACGCTTCTTAAAACGGTAAAACAAATTCTATCATGGCAAGCGATTTCTCACGCAAAACCTTCGACCGGTCCAAGAATTACAGCGGTGTGCTGATGCAGCAAGGCAGAGTCCAGCTCGATGCCGACTGGAACGAACAACTGGACATCGAACAGCACCGCACCCACACGGAAACCCGTGACGTGATTGGAGAGTCGGGAGCCCCCAAAAAGGGCAACCATTTCAAAATAGCATCTACCAACAGTGCAGGCATTTCCATTTCGGAAGGGCATATCTACGTGGGCGGGTTATTGTGCGAACTGAAAGCGCCCTGTGGTTATGACAACCAACCTTATTACCCCAAGCCGGACATGCTGCATTTTCCTGCCACGACGGGCAATCCGCCGTTGAAGCCTGGCAATTACTTAGTTTATTTGGAAGCCTGGCAACGGGAAGTCAATCACCTGGACGACCCTCGCATCCGGGAAGTTGCCCTGGGCGAAGCGGACACCGCCACTCGCCTTCAAACTGTTTGGCAAGTAAAACCGCTCAGTATCTCAAATGCTATATCAGATTGTAAAACCGACCCGCCAGAATGGAGCAACCTGATAAAAGAATACTCAGGAAAATTAGACGTCCAAACCAATAACGCAGCCCTTCCGGAGAACCTTTGCGCCTTGCCGCCGCAATCGGGCTACCGCCGGTTAGAAAATCAACTCTACCGCGTCGAGGTACAAAAAGGTGGCAATCTTGGGCAAGTCAGCTTCAAATGGTCTCGGGAAAATGCCAGTGTTGAAACCAAAATAGAAGCCGTCAGCGGCAATATCGTCACGGTAGCAGATACCGGCAAAGACAAAGAATTGGGCTTTGCTCCCGGTCAATGGGTAGAAATTGTGAACGAAGAATCTACGCTCAAGAGCGAGCCAAAAATCTTGCGCCAGATACTTGACCCGGTTGACTATGCCCTGCGGAAAATAACATTGAGCGGTCCCGCCATTGTCGCAACTCCAAAAATGAAGCTTCGCCGCTGGGACCACACCAACGGTAATGCAGACGGATTGCTCGCCACCGGCGGCTGGCAAGATTTGGAAGGCGGCATCCAGGTGAAATTTTCCAACGGTGTTACTGATACCTACCGGGCGGGCGATTATTGGCTCATCCCTGCCCGCGCTGCCATTGGCAAGATGGCGAGCACGGTGGAATGGGTTCCTGACGAGGAACAGTTGCCGCATGGCACCAAGCATTTTTATTGCAAGCTGGCACTGGTGAACGTGACGGCAGCAGGCGGCATAACCGTTCAGGATTGCAGACCCAAGTTTCCGTCGCTGACGGAAATATGCGCAGAAGATATTTGCTACAACCCCAGCAAGTGCAACGGCTCCACTGCCAAAACCGTCCAGGAAGCATTGGATGAGCTTTGCCGGATGCGAGGCGGCGCTTGCACGTATGTCGCCATGCCGGGTTCCGGCTGGGAATCTGTTTTTAATCAGGTTGCTGCGGGAATGGATGCGCAGATTTGTTTCCTGGCGGGGCATTACCCGATGTCCGCAGCCTTCAGGGTTACCGGCAAAGGGCATTTAAAACTTATCGGCGCCGGGCAAGGCACCCGAATCACGGCGGCAAGCCGGGAGGCGGGTCTTATTTTCGATAATTGCAAAAGTGTGCTCGTGCGAGACTTGTATGCCGAAACCGGCAACATTCAAGAAAGCGACCTGAACGGAGCTTTGAATTTTGACAAATGCCCGGAAGTCCAGGTGGACACCGTGGATTTGAAGTGCGGGCAAGGCAGTAGAAGAGCAGCCACCTGTCTGACGGTTCGGGATGCGGGGGTGGTTCGGATAAGCAATTGCGATTTGCAAATCGGGGAGTACCAGCAAGGCATTTTGTTGGTCAATGCGGCGGAAGCTTTCGTGCAGAACAATGTTTTGAAAGTATATCCAAGACCTGCCAACGTTGACCCTGCCGTCTATTTTGCAGATGATACGATATTGAATAGCTATAATTATTCCGTCAAATCCCAAATGCGCATAGCGGATATGGACTCGCAAGAGCCTTTAGGCGAGCGAAACGTTTCCGTATCGAGAGAGGGCAAAAGGATAGATTTTAAGACGCCGCCCAGGTTGAAAAACGCCATGAGAAAGCTATTAAATCAAGCGCCTGCAAGCAAATTTAAAAGCGATAAGTCCATTGCCCGATATTTGGAAAAGGAGGTGAATAAGCTGTTCCTGGATGAAGTTTATCGCAGCCAATACCCTGATTTTATGCTATATTACGATGAGATTGTAGCACAGAGCGAGGCAGTTGCATCACAGGGAATAACGGTGGGCGGCACTGTCGCCCGTAATATTATCATTCGAGACAACACGCTCGAAGGCATGCTCCAGGGTATTCACGTCGGCGTGAGTCACCATGCAGCGAGGAACGTGCATGACCATTGCAGGACGGTACAAATCAGCGGTAATTCTATTGGCATCAAGCTGCCATCCAATGGTCACAAGCTCGGCAGGCATGGAATTTTTGTAGGGAATTGCGAAGATTTAATTATCGAAAACAATAGCATCCGCCTGACCCGATTGCTTGAGTCTGAGTGGATTGACATAGATGGCATCCGGGTTTGGGGCATTCTCGGCGACAGGTTGATGATTACTAAAAATTACGTCGCAAGTGCTGATAAGAACCGGAAAAGAAGCTTTAACATAGGCATTCGGGTGAATCCGCTAATTCCCATCACTTCAGACCAGCAATGGACAATATCATTCAACGTAGCGCCAAGCATAGATGACACCATTGCCGAGTCGAACGGAGCTGATGATTATATGCGCACTAATACGCCCTTGCCGTCGTAAT
>CAZHLB010000007.1:0-27030 GCA_964533005.1 uncultured Saprospiraceae bacterium | reverse complement strand
AGACGAGCCTGCAAGTCAACGTTTTCACCGGCGCAAACCCCACCATCATCTCCACCTCCGCTGCCTGCCCCGACAGCGGCAGCGTCTGCGAAAAAGTCTGCGAATTCACCACGGCGACCTACGAAGCTTTGCTGCCCGGCGGCGCTTCGACCCCGGTGGATTGGCAGGTGCAGGGAGCGGAAAATTTCACCGCCAGCGGCAACCAACTCCTCGTCGAGTGGGGAGCGGCGGGGCAGGGGCAAGTGATGGCTTCGGTTGGCAGTTCGGGCGGCGGAGGCGCAGCTTTGCAGCTTTTTTGTGGGCAATCAGGGATAGAATTTACCCCGCTGCCAGGAGGTTTGGCAGGCGTGGCTTACGTGCAGACGCACGACGCCGTTTTTCCACTCACGTACACGGTTACCAATTTGTCCACCAATGTCGAAGTCGCCAATGGGACGACGCCCCTTGCCTCTTTTGACATTGGGCAACTGCCGCCCGGCAATTATGTAATCAAGATATTGGACGCTGCTGGACAGGCTGCTCAGTGCGTTTTTACCATCGTCGTGAACGATTCGGACTGCTGGGTCTCATCTGTCCCGGATGTATTTGGGCATGCTTCAAGTTGCAACGTCTGCGACGGCTACATCGAGCTGTCCACTTTCGGCAGCGGCATCACGGGGCTGTACAGCTACGCCTGGAGCACCGGCTCAACCACCCAAACCATTTCCAACCTCTGCCCAGGACTCTATTCCGTTACAGTGACGGAAAATAGTACTGGCTGCACCGACGTCCAAACCATCCAAATCTATTGTCCATCAACCAGTTGCTCCGGCGCTTCCACCCTCTGCGTGGTCATCCTCGCCAAGCCCGAAGCCATCATCGCCTCTACCCCCACCGCCAATGCCAACGACATCATCGTCGTCTGCCAGGGGCAAACGGTTTATTTTGAAAACCAAAGCACCGACGCCACCAGCTACGCCTGGGATTTTGGCGATTTCAACACCTCGGCGCAGTTCGAGCCGAGCCACGAGTACCCGACGCCGGGTCTTTACAACGTCATGTTGATTGCCCGAAATGAATGTTTTTGCAGCGACACCTCCTTCGTCGAGGTGTACGTTTTGCCTGCCAATGTGCCTGAAATTCAATGCCTTGGAACGGTTTGCGAAGGCGAGTCGGTGACTTACACCACCAGCGCCAGTTGCGGCAGCTACACCTGGGTCGTCAGCGCAAACAGCAGCATCCTCGACGGCGGCGGGGCGGCGGACAACTTCGTGACGGTGCAATGGAACACGGGAGCGGAAGGCACAATTTCGCTCGAAGTCAGCGGCTGCGCAGGCATGGTTTGCAACGTGCCAAACGTCATTCCCATCGCCATTTTGAGCGACAACGTGCAAATCAAGGGCAAAGACAAAGTCTGTCAGGACGCCACCGAGGAGTATTTCATCCCCGATTTCGACGGCACGGACATCAACTGGACGGTGCTGGGCAGCGGCTTCATCGAGGACGGACAGGGGACAAATCGAATCACCGTGCATTGGTTCGGCGACGCCAACGTTGGCAACCCGCAGCACGTCATCGTCGAGTTCAACAATTGTTACCTCGAATGCAGCGGCAGGGACACCTTGCCAGTCTTCATCGTGCCGCAGTTTTACGCAACGGGCCCCATCGAAATTTGCCAAAATGCCAGCGGCACTTACCAAAGCCGCAATGCTATCAACGGCAACCTGATTTCATCCAACTGGCAGGTTTTCAACCAGTTGGGCAGCCTCGTCTGGTCGTCGCCGGGGGCGGCGAACACGGCCAACGTGCCTTTTTCCTTCCCGCCGGGCAGCTACACCGTGCGGGCGATGCCTGCCAGCGCCAGCAGTTTTTGCAACGACGAGTACGACATTTTCGTGAAAATCGCCGCACCGCCAGCGCAGCCAACCAGCATTTTGGGCGAGGATGAAATCTGCCCCGGCATCCCGTACAGCTACGAAGCTACCGGGCAGGCGGGCAACGATTTCACCTGGACAATTCGCAACGGTTTTGTCACCTCGACCATGAACGGCAACCCGGTCAACGTGACCTGGGGCGCATCGCCGCCGTACTCGGTTTCCGCTGCGCAAATCGCAACCACCGGGCTGGGCTGCACCGGCGACACGACGACTTTGGTCGTGCTGCCAATCCCCGATTTTTCGATTTCCGGCAACGGCTCGGTTTGCCGGGAGGCGACGGAAACTTATTCGGTGCCTGCCTTCCAAAACGTTGATTTTCAATGGACAATTTCTCCCGCAGACGCAGGCACGGTCATCTCCCCTTCAGGAGCCGGGGGTGGTTCCGAGAGTGTGGACGTGCTTTGGCATCGCCCCGGTGCGGCGGTTTTGAGCGTGAAAGTTTGCGGCACGACGAAGACCTTCAACGTCACCGTGAACGACTTGCCAGAGCCTTTTGTCGCCGACCAACAGGTGTGTTTTGGCACGACGGCGAGCATCACGACTGCCCCCGTTTTTGCAAATTACGACTGGCGAAATGAAGGCGGCACGACCGTTTCCATCCTCGCAAATCCGAACCTCGGCGGCGGTTTTTACGAGTTGGAAGTCACCGACGCCAACGGCTGCGTGGGCGACACGACTTTTGAAATCATGGAATTGGCGCAGCCGAACATCAGCATTTCGACGCCTTCGTACTTCGCACTTTGCTCCGGCGGCCCCGCTGCGACGATTCACGCAGTGGTCAGCGGCGAGGGCTACGACTATGCCTGGACTCGCAACGGCGTCCCCGTCGGCTCGAACAGTTCGACCTATTCGACGACGCAACCGGGTGACTACCTGGTAGTTATCACCGACGTGGACGGCTGCACGGCGACCTCTAATTTGCTGAATTTGGTGGATTGCAACGCCATTGGCGGCACTTGCGTGGGCGGGCTTTGCCTCGGCGGTGGCGGGGGGCCCCCGCTCCCCGGCGGCGGCTGCGTCCCGAACGGCGACGTTGATTTTTTGCCCGTGCAAAGTTTCACCGACTGCGCCCGCTTCAATTTCACGAACACCTCGACCAACGGCGTCACCGGCACATTTAACTGGATTTTCAGCAACGGCAACGTCAGCAACTGGGACAATCCGCCGACCCAAACTTACCCCGGCGCAGGCTATTATTCGGTCTTGCTGACGGGCAACGTGCAAGCCTCCTCGCCACCCGGCGGGGCTTGTGCGGATGGCGTTTTGCACGATATTTTGATTCCGGTGGAGGCTGGTTTCGACCATTCGACCGCCTGCCCCGGCGCTCCGGTGAACTTCGAGGACAAGTCCGTTTTCATTCCGCCAGCGGGCATCACCGCCTGGTCGTGGGACTTTGGCGACCCGGCGAGCGGAGCTGCGAACTCCTCCAACCTGACCAATCCGAGCCACGTTTTTGCCGCTCCCGGCAATTACACGGTGGAGCTAACCATCACATCGTCAGGCGGTTGCCAGACTTCTTTTTCCAAAATGGTCACGGTGCATCAGCCGCCGAGCATCCAGTTTTTGCCGCCTGCTTTGACCTGCGAAAATGCGCCGCTGCCGTTCAGCGCCCAACTTTTCAGCGACGTGACGAGCGTGAGTTGGAACTTCGGCGAGCCTGCGAGCGGGGCAGCAAACACGTCCGAACTTTTCGACTCGTGGCATGAATTTGAAAACCCCGGTTCTTACCTCGTGACCCTCACTGCATCAAATGTTTACGGCTGCACCGCTACTTTTTCGAGCAACGTGAGCGTGACGCCCAACACACTTTCTGGCAATATTTCGATGAATCCCGGCTCGCCGATTTGCGAAGGCGCAAGCAGCACCCTGACTGCGCCCGGCGGAACGAGTTGGGAATGGTCAACCGGCGAAGCGACGGCGAGCATAACTGCCTCCACTTCAAATGTTTACAGCGTGACTTTGACCAATCCGCAAGGCTGCATTTACACGCCACCGCCTGCGATTTTGGAGGTCGTTGCCGAGCCGAACGGCATCATCAAGGCGGTGGAATACAATGAATTTGGGCAACCGGTGGCGTTTTTTGAAAACAGCCATTCGGTCTGCGAGGGAGAGGACGTGTTCCTGGTGATTCAAGGCAGCGTGAACAACAGCTACGTCTGGTCGAATGGCGAGACGGGCGACGAGGTGAGTTTCGAGGAAATCAAAAATAACTTGCTGGCAACAGGCAGCCACAATTTCAGCGTGACCGTGACCGACGGCGTGACCGGCTGCACGAGCGTCGAGGGGCCCTTCACGGTGAATGTGAACCCCGTTCCGACGGTGCAAATCGCCAGCGCACCCAGCGGTTTTTTGTGTGAAAATCAGCCTGCAACGCTGAACGTGGTCGCTCCGCAACCCGGCTTGACCTACTCCTGGAACACGGGTGAAATCGGCACGAGCATCAGCGTCGTGGCAGGCGGGACGTACTTTGCAAGGGCGGTGAACATCTTCGGCTGCCGGGGAAAAAGCAATGAAATCGAGCTGCACAACGCCCCCGACATCGGCAAAATCCCGACCGGGTGCCACACCCGCTGCCAGCCCGACACGATGTGCCTGCCTGACATTCAGGACGTTGCGAGTTACCAGTGGTTTTTCAACGGCAGCCCGATGCCTGCGCCAAACGGCAGCCAAGCCAATCCCATTTTTTCGCAAAGCGGCGAGTATTTCGTTGAAATGACGGACGTGTTCGGCTGCATCTCGACCTCGGAGGTTTTGAGCCTCGATTTGCAGCCCGGCGTCGGCGACATCGGCGGCGAGGTTTATTTCGACGTGAACAAAAACGGTGTGATTGACGCAGGCGACACGCTGGTGAGCAACGTCCAGATTTTCATCGGAAACGGCTCGGTCAACCTCGACACGGTGAGCAGCGACTTGCTCGGCAACTACCTGTTCGACAGCATTTTAGCGCAAAATTATACCCTCAAAATTGACACGCTGAACCTGCCGCCGCTTTGGTCTGCCGTCCTCGCCAGCACGACCGTTCAACTGACCGGATGCGGCGACACGGAGCAATTCGACTGGCTGCTGCAAATCAATTGCCCGACGCAAACGGCGATGGTTGATTTGACCGCCTGCGAGGGCGACAGCGTTTTTTACGAGGGCATTTTCATCAAAGCGGGTGCTTCGCACACCTTCACCTACACCGACCAATTGGGTTGCGACAGCGTGATAATTGCCACCGTTTTGAGCCTGCCGACGCAAACGATGATGCTGGATTTGAGCGCCTGCCCCGGCGGGAGCGCCACTTTCAACGGCGTTCCGATTGCGACGGGCGCTTCGCAAACTTTCAATTTTAGCAATCAATTTGGCTGCGACAGCAACGTGGTGGTGACGGTTTTGGCTTTGCCGGAAGACACGACGCAGGTGGAATTGGGGGCTTGTTCTGGTGCGACGGTGGACTTCAACGGGCAGCAACTTTCGCCCGGCGAGCAAGGCAACTGGCTGGGTGTCAATCAGTTCGGTTGCGATAGTTTGGTGCAGGCGACGGTAATTGAATTGCCGCACACGGTACTTTTCGTGGATGGAGTGGCTTGCGAAAATTCGTTTTTGGAATACCAGGGGCAGCAAATTTTCCCAGGGCAGCATGTGATTTTTACCCAAGTGAATGCTTCTGGTTGTTTGGACACGACCATCGTGGCAGTGCTCGGCTTACCTGTTGATTCGACTTCGGCAGCACTTTTTGCCTGCCCCGGCAGCCCGGTTGCGTACGCCGGGCAGCAATTGATGCCGGGTTTTGAAGGCTATTTCACTTTCACCAATTTATCCGGCTGCGACTCGGTGGTGCAGGTGAGCGTGGCAGCCTCGCCGCCGGTGGATTTCTTGCTGACCGCTACGCAAATCTGTCCCGACAGCACGAATGGCGAAATCATGGTCGGCAGCATTTCCGGCAGCACTGCGCCGTACACGTTTTCGATGGACGGGCAAAATTTCCAGCCGGAACCTGTCTTTGAAAACCTGCCGCCGGGCAGCTACAAAGTGCTTTTGCAAGACGCCAACGGCTGCCAATTTGAGCAGAGCGCCGTGCTTCCGACCTACGCTCCCATGTTCGTGACTGCGCCGGAGGAGTTGCTTTTTTGCGCCGACAGCGTGCAGCTTTCTCCGCAGGTGGTGAGCACTCAATTGCCCGCCTCGCTGACCTGGCAAGATGGTTCGACACTGCCTATTTTCTGGGCGACAACGCCTGGCGAGTACGTTTTCACCGCCAGCAATCAGTGCCAGGAAATCGAAGGCAGCATCTCGGTGGACTACGATTTGAGCGTGCCGCCGCCGCAGATTTACGTTCCAAACGCCTTCTCGCCAAATGCCGACGGCTTCAACGATTGCTTCCGCGGCTACGCCGCTTCGGACGTGAAACTGCTTGGTTATCAACTGAAAGTCTTTGACCGCTGGGGGAATTTTTTGTTTGAGACGAGTGAGTTGGAGGGGTGCTGGGATGGCAGGTTCCGGGGGAAATTGATTGACCCGGCGGTGGTGGTTTGGTTTCTGACTTATCAGTATGAGAATTGTGCGGGGGAGGCGGTGGAGGTTTTTAGGGAGGGAGGGGTGCAGGTGTTGCGGTGAGTCGGAGCGGGGCGGGGTGAGTGTGACCTTTCCGATAAGTATAGCTATCGGAAGGAAAGAGGTGAAATGCTAATCCTGTTCTTCGATTATCATACGGTAGGGCGTACTGTTTGCATTATCGCAGACGGGTTTATACCCAAAGCCTTTTTTTTGTTTTAATTCAAAAAACCGGATGAGGTATGTTTTTTTATCAACGACTAAAGAATATACGTTAGCCGTTGTTTTCTTGTCTTTCTCTTCCTCTTTTGACTGCCTGGAATCATACGTGGCATTTTTTGCATTTTGCACGGCGCTGATGAGTGCCAGGTGAGTGCTTCCAAAAGCGTAATCATACCATATTTCATAGATATCCGTCTCGTCCAGATAAATGGTCAGATTTTCCGGCACGAGTATTCCCCTGCCAAACATTTTCCAATCGCCATTGTAACAGCCGGTGATGGGGTCGAAGCCTTTTTTTAAAAGTTGTTTGTCAATTTCTTTCGCATTGGATTTGCAAATTTGAACAAGGTCTTTGACGGTCAAATCTTCCTGAGCGAAAAGTCGGCTGAATGAAATCAAAAAGTAAAGAATGAAGCAGCAATTTTTCATGGATTTGAGTTGAAGCGAGGGGATGTGTCCGGTCGCTTTTAGGTTATTGTTTGGCATTGAAGATTTGCTGAACCTGCGCAAGGGTTAGTGGATAATTGTAAATGCGGAAATTGTCGAGTTTGCCATTGAACGCCGGATAGGAGCTTGAAACATAGCAATATTTTCCAATCAGGCAGCCTAACCCATTTACACCATATATTTGGTCATCCGAGTTGGAAGCTTTTTCCATGCCATCAATATACAATGTGGAGTTCCCATTTTGCCCGACGGAAATTACAAAATGATGCCAGGAGTTGTCAAGAAAGCTTGAAATGTCATAATTGAATTTTAAAGCGTTATCGCTGCCATCAATTTTATTGTTCCATATTCTTAAATAGGAACCATTGCAATTGTCAGCGTTCGAGTGAAAAATCATGCCTGAAGAAGTCAAAGTTTTCGCCCAAAAGCTAAAGGAACCAGTGGTGAAACCACTAATCGGATTTTGCGGAAACTGAATATAATCACTTTCAGCGGAATTAAAATTAACGGAACAGCCTGTCGTTCCGGGGATGATATCTGAAGAAAATTCAGCGCCGAACATATCGCCATAATTGTTGCTCGTCAAATCGTCCACTACATTGCCGGAGCAGTCGGTAAAGCGGAGATAAAATGCCAGCCCATTTGTCACTACGAAAGGCGTAAGCACTTCCACTTTAAATGAATTTTGGTCAATCCATTGAAATTGCCCGCTTTGAATTGTGCTGGTGACATTTATTATTTGCCCCCAAAAAGCATCATTTGAAACTTTTACTTGCAGTTCTTTTGTCTTGGTTGCATTTGGAAGAATATCGCCGAATTGAAGCGGTTGAGTCGAGAGAAATTCCAGGCTTGAATTAGCCGAAAATGTTGTCTCCACGTTGGATGCTTCCAGCTCGCCCGTGTTTTTAAGCTGAATGCTATAAGTGACAGTTTCGCCAGGATTAGCTTCGCCTGAATTATTGTCGTCATCGGTGATGTCAATACTTTGAATAATGATATTCGGCACAGGCGGAGCGGCAACAACAAATGAAAAAGTAGAATTATCTACCCAGGGACTATGATTGTCGCAAGTGATTTCCGTTTTGATGAAAATTATATTGCCTACGGATGCCACACTGCTGACTTGCAGTTGCACTTGCTCAACTTTCGTTTGTCCTGGCAAAATATCGCCAAACGACAAAGGCTCGCCGGAAATAATACTCACATCGTTGCTGCTGAAATCAACCTTTGAGTTTTGTGCGGTCGCTTCCCCTGTATTTTTTAAAGAGATGCTGAATATTACATCTTCGCCGGGGTTAGGCTCGCCGGAATTGTTGGCGTCTGAAAACAAGGTGACATCTTGAACTTTCACGTTTGGGGCAGGCGAAGGTTTGACTTCAAAGGAAAAACCAAAATTGTCAATCCAAGGTGTGTGATTGTCGCAAGCTATATCGGTTTTAATAAAAATCACGTCGCCGGGAGACGCTAAACTGCTTACCTGCAACTGCACTTGCTTCACCTTCATTTGACCGGGAATAATGTCTCCAAAAGATATAGGTTCGGCTGACAGAATGAGGACATCATCGCTGTCAAAATCCACGTTGACATTTTTGGCGACGGCTTCACCCATATTTTTTAAGGTGACATTAAAAATAACTTCCTCGCCAGGGTTCGGTTCCCCGGAATTATTGGCGTCGGAAAATAAGGAAACACTCTCAATGCCGACTAATGGCATCGGAGCGGCAGCCGTGGCGACTGCCCGAACTTTGCCGTAACCAAAGCCGAACTGGTTTTGAGCAAAGGCTCTCGCATAGTAAGTTGTGGCAGGCTCCAGCCCTTGCACGACTGCACTGAAACCATAGGAAGCAGTAATGCCGAGTGAGCCGTATTCCAATTTTCCATCGCTTTTTTCATAAATCAGCGAATCGGGAGAGGCGTGAATGGAAGACCAAATAAAGCCATGCTGCAATACTTCCAACCCTTTAAAATCAAGGATTTTGCCTTCGATTTGAAAAGAACCGGATGTGGCATTCATCACGGTGTCCGTCACTTGGGGGACTTCGGGGTCTAATGTTTTAAAGGATAAAATTTTGGATGCAGGCGCATAATCATAGGATATTTCCCCGGTGGCTTTGTCTTTTTTCTTGAAATATATTCTGGCGTAATAAACAGTGCCAGGCTCCAAGCCAGTAATGTTGCTGATAATTGTGCCCGCTCCGGTCAGCGCATTTAAATGGCTTTGTCCATTGTTGTTTTCAACCGTTGGCTGGCTGGTTTCTTTTGAAAGCACGTGCCCATGGTCTTCAACGGTGAAACTTTCCGCAAAAAAACCTTTGCAGCTCGCATTTATTCTCACGCTGGCATATCCAGGAGTTATTTCGCCATTGGTGAAAGTAATTCCTTCCACGATAAAATAGCTGGTGTCCCCGCCGGGGTTGCCACCGGGGTCTTCAATATGAAGGTCTTTTTTACAGGAGGATATGGGCAAACAAAAAAGCCCGAAAAGCAGAATGCCGGAAAAAGCGATAATTAAAGTAGTGGTATTTTTCATGGTAATAAATGCATAAGCAGTTCAAAACAAATGCAGGCGCAACGCCCCGCCCAATGTTCTGCCGCCAATGGTCTTGCCAAATTGCAAATCGTATTTGTCAATCTGGACAATGGTTTCCGTGAATATTTCAAGTTTAAACCCCTTCTTTCCAAAAATAAAACCCGCCCCATATATGCCGGTGATGGCATCATTTTCATGAAGAAAAAGATTGAATTGATGATTGGCGGGATTGCCTGGCTCAACATACTGATATCGGTGTGCCAGCAGCCGGTTAAATTCCACGCCACCGAACATGGTTACATTGATAAACCTGCCCTGCCTGCCTGCATTGAGCCGAACCAACGCAGGTACAGCGAGGTAGGGAATGCTCGATTGGTTTTTGCGAAAACCAAAATCACGATAGGCTGCGCCGCTTTCGATGGCAAACGATAATCTGCCTGGCAGCCAAAACCAAAAGCCCAGCTTTGCTCCGAAATGCCATTTCTGCGGCAATTCATTCTGTAATCCGGGCGCATTTGTTATCGCTTGGGAAGACATGCTGGTCAGCCCGGACAAGGAAAAATAAAACCGCTTGAAATCATATTCATATTGACTCGCCAGCGGCAAGGTCAAGGTATCGCCAACACAAGGTGACGGCGCAAACTGCGCAGACGCCGCCAAGCCTTTGAAGCAAAGGGTAGTGCAGCACCCAATGGTCAGGAAGAAAGTCAATTTCATGGCTTGCATCTTATTGAACTTTGACTGTCCGGTAAAGTAGGCGGACGTAGGGCGCTCCTTCTTTTCTTTTAAAATTCGAATTGGGTAGGACTTCTATGATGAGGGGCTTCGGTGTGCCCGCTTGCTGGCTCGACCTGCCGACATCCACAAATTTAGGGGCGGATGCATTGTTGTCATTGTCCCTCTCCTGAACTTCTTCCTTGTCGTCGGCATGAGTAATGATACGGTACTTGCCGGGTTCGTCGAGGCTTAAACCATAGGTTTCCGTTGCTGCCGAGTTGGAAGGTATTTCAGGCACGATGAAGTTGTTGTTCAGTGCGGGTTGCGAAAAACTATTATCGTCCAACTCATCGAAATCGATTTGCAGGCGGCTTTCGCTTTGTCCTGCCGTGAGTGTTTCCAGGATATCGCCCCGGCATTTTTCAATTGTGTTGGGGACGTTGTCAATCACATTGGGCAGTTCAAACGGTACGCCCGCCGAGACTGAAAAGATGGCTTCTGTGGCTATTTTCGTAACCAAATCGCACAAAGCAAGCCCGCATTCTTTTGAGCAAGCTGAATTCGTGAGCGTGAAAGGGAGGAGAAGCAGAATGGCAATGATTGAGATAGCGGTCGGTTTTTTCATGTTTATACCATTTTTTATAAAGAGAAACGACGAGAAAGTTTGCCGCGCTACCCTTTGAATGCGAGGCTTGCGGGTGCAGACTTCCCCGAAACGCCCGGCGAAAAAACCGCATATTTACAGGGGAAAAACTCCGACCTGACGAACCTCAAAAATTTCCTGACGAATTATTCCACGTTTTTTAGCGCCTCGCGGACGCGTTGGCTGTAAGCGCCGCCTACGGGCACTTCCACTTCGTTTGTCAGCAGGATGCTGCGGGCATTGTTGGACTGGATGTGCAGACGGTTGACGGCATAAGAGCGATGCGTTTGAAGAAATAGCGCATCGGGCAAGACTTGCATGAAATGCTTTAGCGGCTGCCAAACGAAATGTTTGCCGCCGCCCAGGGTGTGAAATACGACGGCGTTTTCCATGCTTTGCAAGTAGAGAATGTCGCTGAGGCGAAGCATGAGATTTTGCTGATTGCTGGTGACGGAGATGGTCTTGCCCGCTAGTTCCTGCATGGAAAGCTGCTTGATTGCAGAGTCTTTTAATTCGATGAGCAATTTTTCATTTTGAGAGCAAAGCTGTTCGTAAGCATTGGAAAGCACTGTATTTTCCGCTTTTTGAAGCCGGAGGTTTTTTCGAAAAAGATAAAGAATGACAGTTAACAGCGCCGCCGCCGCCAGTAATGCCCAAATGAGCAACGATTGTTTGTCCGTCAATGCCTTGGCTTCGAGGCGACGGGCTTCCAACAAGCGAATGCTGTCTTCTTTTTGGCGGGTCTCGAACTGGAGGCGGAGGCGGGAAATGACGTTTGCCAATTCCAGATTGCGGGTACTGTCTTGGGCACTGGCATATTCATCCACCAATCGGGAAATGTCAGGTTCTCCTTTTTGCAGCAAATGAGCGCGGGAGAGATAAAAACCGATAGTGCCTTTTTCTTCCACAAAAGCATAATCCTGATTGTCGCCAATGAGGTCTCTGGCTTTTTCCAAAATGGAAATAGCTTGCTTATAGCGTTGCAAACCAATAAGGCTTCTACCCATTTTTGTGAAACATTTCACCTTATCCATCGCATCGCCGGATTCTTCTGCCAATGGCAGCGATTTTGAAGCCCATTTATATGCTGCCTCATAATTGGAATCGAGCAGGCATAATTGGGATAAGCCATTATAAGCTACGATAATGCCATTTTTTCCCGATTTTGGAAAATCAATTACTTTTCGATAGTAATACTCAGCGGAATCCGGCTGATGCAAATGGGTAAATGCGTTTGCCAAAGTGTTCCAAACCATACTCTGGTAAACATGCCCGGATGGCACAATAGCAAGGCTTCGCCTGCCATACTCCAGTTTAGCTTTTTGGTCGCCCATTCTGCCATATAAGTCAGCCAAGTTTTTGTAAAATTTCCAGAGGTTTTCCTTTAAGCCATATTTTCGGCAAAGCTCGATGCCTTTTAAATATTCACCGACTGCTTCTTCCAGTTTGTTTTGATTTTTCAGAATTAAGCCTACGTTTTCGCATATCGTCACGATGGTCTCTCTTAGTTTTTTGGTCGTGTCGGAAGTTATCAATTCGCGGCTTTCAGCGTAAAGCCGGTATGCTTCCGAGAGTTGTCCTCGCTTGAAATAAGCGTTGCCAACATTGAGCAATTGCCCGGCAATACCTTCCTGGTGATTAATTTCTTTAGCTATTTCAAGCCCTTTTAGATGGGAAGCAGCGGCTTCTTCGGTTCGGTCTAAACCGTTGAGCATAGCGCCACGCAATGCATAGGCTTTCCAAAGCCAATCTTTTCGGTTAAGGGATAAAGCCAGGGTAAGCGCCGTGTCGGCATGTAATAAGCCTTGCTCAAAATCTTTGGCATACAGTTGCGCCCCGATTTGATAATGAAGCTGGAGGTTTTGAAAAGCGCCGGAGGTTTTGAGCAGTTCCCTTTTCAGGCTGTCCAATTTTGCATTTTGCCCTGCAAGGCCATTTGGCAAACAAGCAGATATTAGCAGCAAGAGGCAGAATTTACCGGCGATAGGACTGATTTGAAGGTAGAAGCTACCCGAGTTTTGTTTCGAGAATTTTAGTTTATTCGCCATAAGGTGCTTTTTGCAGCGGAATGTATCATCTGGAATCTGGATTTTGTAAAGGAAAGCCTTACTTACTTCAGCAAGTCCCGAACCAATGATGTAAAGAACATGGATGCTAAATTTAAACTTAAATTTATCGAAATCCTGTTGCTGAAATACAGCGTCAAACCTGCCACCCAAACCGCCACCGCCGAAAAGCCTCCATCGCCTCATATTCCGCCAATCCCAGCTTCCGGTAAAGCTCCGCCGTCTCCTTGTTCCGCTCCTTCGCCCGTTGCCAAAACTCCCGGTCGTCCTCGCCGGGGAAGGGCGGGCGGTCTTTCTGCGACTGGTGCATGAAAATCGCTTTTTGTTTCCTCGCAACCTGGTCGGGCGACATTGGCACTGCCATGTCAATTTCGTGAATCGGGAATTCGTGCCAGGCGCCCCGGTAGAGCCAGAGCCAGCAATCCTGCATCCAGGGACGGTCTTGCAGGCGCTCGAAGGCGGCAAAAAGGACGTTGAGGCAGACCCGGTGCGTGCCGTGCGGGTCGGCGAGGTCGCCGGCGGCATAGACCTGGTGCGGCTGGATTTGCTCGAGGAAATTGACGGTGATTTCGATGTCTTCTTCCGAAATATCGCCTTTGCGCACCTTGCCGGTTTCGTAAAAAGGCAAGTCGAGGAAGTGGATTTTTTCGTCCGCCAAGCCGCAGTAGCGAGCGCCGGCACGAGCCTCGCCCCGGCGAATCAAGGCTTTGATATTGCGGACTTCCTGGATGTCCGGCTCGCCTTGTTGCTTGTTTTTCAAGGACTTGAAAATCTTTTCGTACTTCATTTCAAAGTCGGCGGTGGTCACGTTTTCCCGCTCGCCAAATTCTCTCAAAAACTCAACATACCGCTGCGCATCGTGGTCATGGACGGCGATGTTGCCGCTGGTTTGGTAGGCAACGTGAACGTCGTGCCCCTGGTCAACAAGCCGCATAAAAGTGCCGCCCATCGAAATCACGTCGTCGTCGGGGTGTGGCGAAAAGATGATGCAACGTTTGCTCGCAGGCTGCGCCCGCTCCGGTCGGGTGCTGTCGTCGGATTTGGGTTTGCCGCCGGGCCAGCCGCTGATGGTGTGCTGCAAACGATTGAAAATGCGGATGTTAAGGTCGTAAGCGCCGTTGGATTCGAGCATCAGTTCGCTCAAACCGTTCTCGTTGTAGTCTTCGTTGGTGAGTTTCAGGATGGGTTTTCCGGTGCGTTGGCTGACCCAGAGGACTGCCTGGCAAGCCAATTCTTCCGTCCAATTGCACATGCCGCAGAGCCAGGGCGAGCGCACCCGGGTCAGGCATTCCGCCGCCGCCGAGTCGAGGATGACCTTGATATTCGGGTGTTTTTGCAAAAAAGTGGCAGGCACGGTAGCCGTCACTTCGCCTTCCAACGCCTCCGCCACGATGGGCGCTTTGTGTTGCCCCCAAGCGAGCAGAAAAACCGTGCGGGCTTTCATGATGCTGGCGATGCCCATCGTGATTGCCCTCGTCGGCACGTCTTCCTCCGACCCGAAATCACGAATGGCATCACGTCGGGTCATGCCGTCGAGGCGAATCATGCGGGTCAGCGAGCTTTCCCAACTGCCGGGTTCGTTGAAACCGATGTGCCCGGTGCGCCCGATGCCAAGTAGCTGAATATCAATGCCGCCCGCCAGGTTGATTTGCTTTTCATACCACTCGCAGTAGCTCTGCACTTTTTCCATCGGGATATTGCCGTCGGGCACGTGGATGTTTTCCCTCGGAATGTCCACGTGGTCGAACAGGTGCTCGTGCATGAAGCGCCAGTAGCTCTGTTCTGCCTGCGGCTGCATCGGATAATATTCGTCGAGGTTGAAAGTGACGACGTTTTGGAAGCTCAAACCTTCGTCCCGGTGCAGGCGCACGAGTTCCTGATAAACCTTGATGGGCGAGGAGCCGGTGGCAAGACCGAGGACGATTTTCTCTCCATCCTGCTGCTTCTGCCGGATGGCGAGGGCGATGCTGCGGGCAACGTGGATGCTGGCGTCCCGGCTGTCGCTCCAGATTTTGACGGGGAGCTTTTCGAAGGTTTTGAATTGGAAACGGAGGACGCCGTTGGGGCTGGAGGCGGCTTGCGAGACGGTGGAAATGGCGTTTGTTGTCATTGGAAAAAGTGAATTCGGTTGAGGCGGTGAAGGTATGGAAAGGCGGTTTATCTGGCAGGAAGGATGGCTTTTTAAGCCAGCGTATCTTCAATGAGTTTGTTTTTGTGGGTAAACGTGCCGCCGAGCCGGTGTAATTTCTTCCTGAAATGCAGGTACTTGGCGGTTCTGAGGTCAGGCGTTTGAACCCTCGAAAGGACAGCCCTGGCATTGACAGCAAAGCCGCCGAGGACGGGCAAAAAATGGTCAATGCTCCGGTCGAGTTGGTCAATGGCATGGGATAAATCTTTGCCTTTTAGCTCGACAAAAAAAGAGATGGAGGTATCGCAGGAGAGAAATAAATAATCGCACTTATTCACCTCGATATTGGCAATTGCGCAGCCATCTACCCTGATTTTGCAGGCTTCTCTTTTCAGAGGATTATTCAAAACGTACTTGCTCTTCTTTTCCGAGGCGATAAAAATTGCGTTCCGGTTGCATTCGGAACAGGTGGGATGGTGTTCTTTGAAATGGCTGCAACTCATTGCAATTCAAGGTTTAGGATGGCGTCGAAATCATCGTTGATGCTTTCGGAAGCAGTATCAATTTCTTCGGCTCTCATCAGATGAGTTTCAGCATCCATTAGGTCTTCAGCAGTTCCATTAGACAATTTATATGCGCCGACCCGGCGGGCGTCGAGCCATATATCTTCAGGGATAATTTCGCTCACTTTTTCATGCTGCTTGCCCACGTTTCCGGCATAAATCAAATTATTGAAACTGGTTAAAATATATGGGCTATGAGTGGTGATAAGCACCTGGCTTTTATTTTCATTGAACAACAATGCAATCAATTCAACCAGTGATTTTTGAGCTTGCGGAAACAAGTGCGCTTCCGGTTCTTCGATGACGAGGAATACTTTTTCCCGGTTGAGGATTAGAATGAATAACTGGAGCAATATCCACAAGGCTTCTTGCTGACCGGAGGACGCCAAAGAAAGCCTGACATGGCTTTGTCCATTGAAGTATATTTTCTCGCCCTCTTCGTCCACGCGGTATTCGCCTTTCAATATTTCTCTGATTTTTCGGACTGTAAATTCCAAAATATCAGCCGTGGGCAGATAATTGTTCCTCCCTTTTTTCTGTTCTATTATTTCGAGTAAGGACTGCCGAAAGAAAGCTGGTTTCAAGGCTTTAATTCTTTTTTGAAAACCTTCCAACAACAAATCCCAATCTTTGGTCGGCAATTGTTCACCGAGTGAAGTGAATAGAATTCTATTGGCTGGGATGAAAATTGCTTCTCCTTCTACGGAAAAGAATTGATATATCCTCTGCACAATTTCCTTCTCAGCTTCTTCTTTTTTCTCCAGTTCCAACGAGCGAACGGAACTTGACGAAGCCCATTCTCTTCCTAAGTATTTTTTTCGATACTCTATAATTTGCTCTAAAACTTTTTCACTCGGCCTATTGGTAATCCCGCCAACTCCCGGTGCTTTTTCATAAAAATTATCGGTAAAATAAACATCAAGGGGTCGAGTTCCAAGTGATATGGATGGAGATGGTTTAATTCGAAGCCATAGGTCAGGCTTGTATTGATAGTCTAAACTGGAAAAAGGATTTGAAGAACCGGAGAAAAAATCATTAAATCGCCAACCAATTTCATCTTTGAATTCCAGGAACAATTGCCACGAAGCATCTTTTCCGTCCATATCAAGTTGAAGCGGTTTAAACAAGTATGAAATCAAAACATCTTTCACTTCCTTTTTAAAAAAATAAACCAGCTTCGCCACCGTGCTTTTCCCCGTCGCCTGCTCCCCAATAAAAAGCATCAAGTCCTTGATGTCCAAATCAAGTTCTTGTATCGGGCCAAAATTTCTGACGATGAGCTTTTGCATGATTTTCAGTGCCTTTTAATGCTGCAAATGAAGCAAATTTCGGAGTGATTTGACCGGCATAACTTTCCGGTTCACGTTTACGAAACTTGATGTGAGCCTCCAAGTCATTGCACCACCGTTTCCACCGTCTCCTTCTCCTCCAAATACACATCCAACTCCACCTTCCGCTCCTTCCTCGCCAAAAACATATACATCGCCGGAATCACAAACAGCGTCAGCACCAGCGAAAACAAAATCCCGCCCACAATCACCACGCCCAGCGGAATGCGGCTCGTTGCGGCAGCGCCCAGGCTCAACGCAATTGGCAGAGCGCCCAGCGACATGGCGAGGCTGGTCATCAAAATCGGGCGCATCCTGGCACGGGCGGCTTCGGTCACCGCTTGCAATTTGGGCAAGCCTGCTTTTCGCTTTTGGTTGGCAAATTCCACGATGAGGATGCCATTTTTCGTCACCAGACCGATGAGCATAATCATCCCGATTTGGGAGAAGATATTGAGCGTATGCCCAAAAATCGAGAGCGAAAGCACGGCTCCTGCGATGGCGAGCGGCACGGTGAACATGATAACCAGCGGGTCAATGAAACTCTCGAATTGCGCCGCCAGCACTAAGAAAATCAGCACGAGGGCAAGGATGAAAGCGAAGCTGGTGTTGCCGCTGCTCTCCGCAAAATCACGGCTGGTGCCGGTCAGCGCCGTCGTCCAGGTCTCGTCCAGCAATTGGTCGGCGATGCGGTTCATCTCGGCAATGCCGTCGCCGAGGGCTTTGCCAGGGGCGAGACCGGCGCTGATGGTGGCGCTTTTGTAGCGGTTGAAATGGTAAATCACGGGCGAGGCGGTTTCCTCCGAAATCGAGGTCAGGTTGTCCAGCGAAATAATGTCGCCCCGGTTGTTGCGGACGTAGATGTTTTTCAGGTCGGAAGGGTCGTCCCGGTTGCCCCGCTCGACTTGACCGATGACTTGGTATTGCCTGCCGTCTTTCAAAAAATAACCCAGGCGGCGGTTGGAAAGCGCCAGTTGCAGGGTCTCGGAAATGTCGCTGACGCTGACGCCTAACTGGTTGGCTTTCAGCCGGTCAATTTCGATGCGCAACTCCGGCTTGTTGAATTTTACGTCGCTGTCAATGTTTTGCAGCACCTCGCTTTTGTTGCATTCTTCGAGGAATTGCGGCAGCACCTGCCTGATTTTTTCATAGTTGTTGTTCTGAATCACGAATTGCACTGGCAAGCCGCCCCGCCGGTTGGTCGAGATGGTTTGCTCCTCGATGGCGAAGGCTCGCACGTCGCTGAACTTGGGCAGGTTCTTATTCACCATCGCCACGATGTCTTTTTGGCTGCGCTCCCGCTCGGTCGGCGGGATGAGGGTCACCCGCACGAAGCCCGTGTTGACCGAACCTGAGCCGGTGAAACCCGGCGCAGTCACCGACCCAACTGCTTCATGTTCTGGCACACTGTCGAGCATAAATTGGGAAAGCCGGTCAACGCTGGCATCCATCGCATCGTAGGAAGTGCCTTCCGGTGCAAGAACTTGCAGGCGGAATTGGCTGCGGTCTTCGAGTGGCGCAAGCTCTGATTTCAGGTCTTTGCCGATGAACCAGATGATGCCGAAACAGGCAAGGATAATCACGAATGCCATCCCCCGCACCCGCATAAAACCTTTCAGCAGGCGGAAGTAGCCGCTTTCCAACCCGCTGAAAAACGGCTCCGTTTTCCGGTAAAACCAGCCATGATGATGCCCGCCCTTCCGAGTCATGAACACGTTCAGCACCGGCGTCAACGTCAGCGAAACGAAAGCGGAAATCAAAACCGCCCCGGCGACCACGATGCCAAATTCCTGGAACAACCTGCCGACGAAACCTTGCAGGAAAATGATGGGCAGGAAAATCACCGCCAGCGTGATACTCGTGGCGATGACGGCGAAATAAATCTCCTTCGAGCCTTCCGCTGCCGCCTTCCACTTGTTCATGCCACCCTCCATTTTCTTGAAAATGTTCTCCGTGACCACGATGCCGTCGTCCACCACCAAACCCGTCGCCAGCACGATAGCAAGCAGCGTCAAAACGTTTATGGTGAAGCCGCTCAGGTACATGATGAAGAATGCGCCGATGAGCGAAACGGGGATGTCAATCAGCGGTCGGATGGCGATAATCCAATCCCGGAAAAACAGGAAAATGATGAGCACCACCAAGCTGATGGAGATGAGCAAAGTTTCCTCCACCTCGCTGATGGATAGCTTGATAAACTTGGGATTGTCGTACACCACGCTGAGCGAAATGTCTTCCGGCACCTCCTTTTTCAACTGTTCCAACCGCTTGTAAAACTCATCTGAAATCGCTACGTAATTGCTGCCCGGCTGCGGAATCACGGCGAGGGCGATGGCAGGCACCATGCTTTTTTTGAAAACGCTCTCTTCATTTTCGGGTCCCAGCACCGCCGTGCCGATGTCTTTCAATTTGACGTCTGCGCCGCCGATGGACGAGATGGTAAGGTTTTGAAAATCCTCCTCCGTCGTTAGCCTGCCGAAGGTTCGCACGGTCAGCTCGGTGGTGTTGCCCGCGATTTTCCCGGCGGGCAACTCGACGCTTTACCGAATGAGGGCGGCTTGCACGGCCATCGGCGTCAGTGCATAGGCGCTCATTTTGGCTGGGTCGAGCCAGATGCGCATCGAGAAGCGTTTTTCCCCCCAAATCTGGATGCCGCTCACGCCGGGGATGGTTTCAAGCCGCTCGACCAGCGTGTTTGTGGCTAATTCGGTGAGTTGCAACTGATTGCGAATATTGCTCTCCACCGCCACCGAGAGAATGGGCCCCGACGAGGCGTCATTTTTGGACACCACCGGCGGCGCATCGAGGTCGTTGGGCAAGCTGCGGACGGCTTGGCTGACTTTGTCCCGCACGTCGTTGGTCGCCGCCTCCAAATCCACACTCAGTTCGAACTCCACCGAGATATTGCTTGTGCCTTGCGTACTGGAGGACGTGATGTTTTTCACGCCCTGGATGCTGTTCACTGCCTTTTCGAGCGGCTCGGTGATTTGTGTTTCGATGATGTCAGCATTTGCGCCGGGATAGCTCGTTCGTACGCTGACGATGGGAGGGTCAATGGCTGGATAATCCCGGACGCCGAGGGACTGGAATCCAATCACGCCGAAAAGGACGATGAGGATGTTCATCACGATGGCGAGGACGGGGCGGCGGAGGCTTAATTCTGAGATTGTCATGGCGTAGGAATTTGATAGAGAACGATACCTGGCAAGTAGCGAAAGTCTTTGACGTTGTAGGTGTGCAGCGGCAAATTAAATTCAATTGCCATTGCCCCGATAATGGCATCGGGTATTTTCTGGTCGTGGCTCAACTTGTAATTTCGGATGAATTCAAGCGCCAGCTTGGAAACTGGTTCGTCAAAATGGAGAATTTTGAATTGCCCCAATTTTTTGACCATTTGCGTCATTTCCTTCTTGTCTTTCATGCCCCGGTAAAGTTCCATGGCTACCACCGAGGGCACGTAGATTTCGGGAATGCCAATTTGTTGGATTTCAGCTTCCGTTTTCAGGTCTCCTTTGAAAAGGTGAATTAGAATATTGGTGTCGATGAGCACTTTCATAGGCGGTCGCCCCAAGCTTCCTGGCGGAGCGATTCCAGCGTTATGTTTTTATTTTTCCAGATACCTGCCAAGGCTTTGATGTCGGGTTTTTCAGTTGCCGGGGTGACGGGGAGCAGCTTTTCGCCATGCGGAATGAATTGTATCGGTTCATTTGCTTTCGTCTCCAAAATCTGTTGAATTCTTTTCTCCTTGAGCAACTGCGAGGCGAGGGCGAGGCAAGCCAGAATATCTTCCTGTTCCAATTCAGGGTAGTCTTCAAGCAATTCTTCAACGGTCATTCCGGCGGAAAGCAAATCCAAAATCATTTCCACCGGGTAACGCATGTTTCGGATGGTGGGCTTGCCGAAGCAAACTTCGGGGTTGAGCGTGATGCGCTGGAGCAATTGCTCGTTTCCATTTAAACCGTTGCGCTTGTTGCTTTGCATGGCAATTCAATTTTTTCCCAAAGTTAGCAATTCACTTTTCAAGACGGGAAGTTCAAGCACCAGGTTCATCAATACATGTATTCGATGAACTCATCCAACGGGTCATCGAAGTCGTCTGACATCCAGAACATTCCTTTCATGCAGCCAAAGCCGGACTTGATATTTTCAGGCGGTTCGTTGCGCTGCGTTGGAAACGGGGTGGGCTCTTTTTCTAAATCCGCACTATTTGCGGGCACTTCATAAGGAGCAGCTTTTTCTTCCTGAAAGGGGCTTTCCTCAAACTCTACGGTAATTTTTTTCCCGCTGAAAACAGGCGATTTGAGAACCTTCAAATCCAACGAAGCCGCAAAATCCATGAGCTTGTAAAATGCTTTTTTGTCGTCCGTGCGAAGTGTCATTTCAAACATGGTTGTCTTTTTTTCGGACAAACCAAACATCTCTGACGAAGGTTTCGACCGCTTTATCCTAAGCACTTCCGCACCTGTGCCAGCACCGCCTTCTTAAACTCATGCACCCCTTCCTCCAGCACAAACAAGTCGCACCACCCATTCTTGCTTTGAAAACGCAGCCCATTTCTCGCCAGGTCGAACACGAGATATTCCTCCACCAACTCGATTTGCGCCAGCAGAATGGTCAGGTTCAGGTGGCTATCCTTGAAATTGGAAAAGCGAAAAACGACCCGGTCTTCCCAAAGCTCGAGCGAGCCGGGAAGTTGGCGGATGCCATCCCAGAGGTGAGCGGGGGCGGCGAGCAAGGGAGTCTCAGCGGCTTTTTTCATCAGAACCACTTTTGTGTCCTGGCTTAATTGGGATAAAAAAGACCTATCAGCATTTGAGTGCTGACAGGTCTGCTTGCAGGGCATCAAAACCCCGGCAGGGTCTGCATTCCTTCCGGCATTTTGAGGCACTCTTCCACGGGTTAACCTAACGCCTGGCTTGCAACCCTGCCGGGTTTTTTTTTCGAGTTGATGAGGGTTGATAAGGGTTGATTTTGCTACAAAATCAACCCTTATCAACCCTTATCAACTCAGTTCTGAATAATCATCGTCGCTGTCGGTTCCACCGTCAGTTGAGTGGTCGTGGGCACGTCCAGTGTTTTGCTGACGGCATTGATGCCGGCGGCGACTTTCACGATTTTTCCAGGCGGCAGCACGACGTGCTGGCAGGGCAAGGGCACGATGCCATCGCTCCAGTTCGCCGGGTCAGACCAGTTCAGGTTGTCGCCGTTGCCCGTCCAGTTAGTGGTCGTGGCTTCCGGGTTGCCGTTGCAGTCGTCGTCGAGGTTGTTGCAGATTTCCGGTGCGCCGGGGTGGATGGCAGCATTTTGGTCGTTGCAATCGGTGCTGTCCGGCACGTAGCCGGGCGGCAATTCATCGTCGGCAAGGGTCGAGTCAACATTGCCAAAATCGTCGCTGTCGAAGTCCCGGTAAAAAGTAAAGAGGTACGGACCCGACCCGCATTGCGGCAGATAATAACTCGCCTCCTTCACGCAGCCGTTGCAGGTCGCCTTGAAAGTGTACAGAACGTTGGCTTGGTAAACCGTGATGCACAAAGTGGTGGCGCCGGGGATGGGCACTCCGTTGGCGCACCATTGATAAGTGCAACTGACGCCCGACGGCACGTTGAACAATAGCCCGCAAAGCGTGATTGGCTCGTTGTTGCAGCGATAGCACACGTTCAAGCCCTGCGCATTTAGCACCGCCAGCTTGGCGTAACACGGCGGGTCAATGACCACGCAAGACGAATTCAGAATTTCCCCGCAACACCCCTCGACTATCGCACAATAAGTGCCCGAATAATCGCCCAGCAGCAGTGGGTCTGAGTAAAACCAGGTGGCAGGCGAAGTCGTGTAAAAAGCCACGTGCAACGGCTGCCCGTTTTTCGTCCAGGTGACTTTTATCTGGCACCCGGCGGGGCAGGGCGTTGAAAAATCAACCGACAAGTTCACCCCCGTCGCTGCACAGGAGGGCGGCGGCGCTTGCAGCACGGCGATGAAATTGCTGATGGTGAACGGGGGGCACACGTCAATCATGTAAATCACCTCGTCCGGAGGGCAGGCGCCGACCGGTCCGTTCTGGCTTTTCACTTTGTACCACGTGTCGCCGGTGAGTTGGTTGGTGTTCCACAGGGGGTTCATCGTGCCCGAATTTGGGATGGGCGTGTAGGTAATCCCGTTGCTTGAAATGCACCAAGTCCACATCCCAGGCGCAGGCGGATGGCTGGTGCATTCAGGCTCGAATTCGAGCGTGGCGTCTTCGCCGAGGCAGAAAGGTTGAGGCTCGTTTGGGTTCATGACCAAAGTGCCTGGCGGCGCATCCTTATTGTACAGCCTGACGATGGCGGTGCAAGTCTGGCTGCCGCAAATCGTCTGCATCGTGGCGGTGAAAACAAAATCATAGTAGCACCAGTCCGGCGGCAGGTTTGCCGGGGGGCACAGCAGTCCCGGCGAGTAAGTCGCCCCCGTCGTTCCCGGTGGCACCCCCGGACCCGACCACGTGATACCCAGCACCGAGCAGCCATTGCTTAAATTGACTGGGCTGGCTGTCAAAGGATTGGTTGGGACGCACGCTCCCTGGTAGCAAAATTCCTGCAAGGGCGGACTGATGCTACAACCCACCGGCTGGCAAAGCGTGATGCAAGCAATGTTCGACTCGACTACCGTGCAAGGAAAATCGCAGACGTAGGCGATGGCTTTCACCCAAATATTGTCGGTGTACTGATTGGGCGGCAAGGTCAGCGGCGAACAGGCGGTGCCGTACTGCTCCAACGACCAGCCGACGCCGGGAAACGGCGGGCAAACGGGTCCCGTCGCCACCCAATAATCCAGCCGGGTGAGGCATTGAAATTGGCTGCAACCCGTGATGGGCATGGAAACCGACTGGTCAGTGGCGCAGACCGACTGGTTGTTCAGATAGATGTGCTTGCAGCAAATCGGCACAAGGGAAACTGGCAGCGTGCAGGTGATGGGCTGCCCGTTGGGGCAGGTACATTGGACGGTGACCACCAGGTTAAAAGTTGGCGGAATCACGCCGCCCGTCACCGTAATCATGCCTGTCAGGGTGCCAAAACCCGTCGTGATGGGGATGGAGTTTGACATCACGGTGACGTTAGGCTGCCCCGTTCCGGCAACCGAGGCAGTGCAGTTGGTCGAGCCATTCAAGATGGTGACCGGGATGGTGAAAAGGTATTTGTCGTCCGTCACCGGGTCGCAAGTGATGGTCGTTGTGCCGAGCGAAGCGCACTGGCAATTCACGGTCACCGTGAAAGTGCAGGGTGTAGAGGTGTTTTGCGACATGTCGGTTGCGGTGCAACTGACGGTCGTCGTGCCACAAGGAAAAAACGACCCGCTTGGGGGCGAGCAATTGTAGGTCGGCATCGGGCAGTTGTCGGTCACGGTCGGCGCAGGGTAGTTGACGATTGCGCCACCGTCGCAGGCAGGCACGGTCATGCTGATGTTTTGCGGGCAAACGATGCCCGGCGGCTCCAAGTCCATGACCGTCACGGTGAACGAGCAAGTGGCGGTTTGATTCAAGCCGTCGGTCACCGTGGCGTTCACGGTGGTCGTGCCCTTCGGATAATTCGCAGCCAGGGTCAACGGGCTACCACCAGACCAGGGACCGACGCCATTGTTCGCCGAGGCGGAAATCGAAAGCGTCGGGCAGCCCGTGCCAGAAACCTGCGGGCTGAGGGCGGCATAACACACGCCGGGGTTGGTGTTGACGGTGATGTTTGCCGGAGGAGTGCAAGTCGGCAGTGCCGCCGCGGGCACGATGACGTTTTGGCACTGCGTCACCGTGCAGTTGTAGCCAATGGTCGGGTCGCTCACGGTCACGGTCAGGCAAACGTTGTACGTGCCCGCCGCCGGGTAAACGACGGTCGGGTTGGGCAAGCTGGAAGTGGTGGGGTTGCCGCCGCCGGTGTTCCAGGCGTAAGTCACGGTGGCGCTGGGGCAAGCATTGTTCGAGGTGGTGCTGGTGAACTGCACGTTGCGGCAGGCGCCGGTCGTCCAGGTGAAAGAAAGCAGGCAGCTCGGCACGGGGCAAAACGGATTGCAAGCCAAAGGCGCCGTGATGAGGTTGCCCGCAGGCGAAACCTGCTTTGTCAAAACGCTCGCCGTGACCGTGACGGCAGTGCGAAAGAGGGTCGGAGTGGTGGTGGGATTGCTGAAAATTAAGCGGCAATTGTGCAGCGGATTTTGGATGGAGAAATTCAAATCGAACGCCCCGACCAGCATGTCCCATTGGTTGGGGCTGTTGCAAGTCTTTCGGGCGTCGGCGTAAAAAATCCGGCTGGCGCTGGGGTTGACGTAAAAATGCGGGTTTTGCCAGTCCTGCTCACCCCGCTTGTAGTAGGCGGAATAGACCACCGAAAAATTGGAGGCTGCAATTCTCGAAACCACCGGAAAATCCATGGTCGCAGGCGGCACTTTGGCAGGACCTACCACGTAAAGCCTGCCCTGCGGGTCTCTACCGATTTCGTGGTATTCGGAGATGTTGGGGAATTCCCTGACGAGCGTCAGAGCGTAGGCGTTGTTGAGTTTGAGCAAGATGCCGGTGCTGTTGCCGCCGTTGAAATGCGTTCCGGCAATCACGACGTCACCGTTGGCGCTAAGTTCCAGCCCGTCCCAAAAATCGTATCCCGTGTTGGAGGCGTCGTTGTAAACGAAGGCGTTGACGACCGCCCCGGTTTGCCCGTTGATTTCAATCAGGACGCCGTCGTTGTTCGGCGCCGCCGCTCCGAGAATGACCACGTTGCCGTTTGCCTTCGGAAACATGCCCAGGTGCCCTTCCAACTCAAAAGCATAATTGTAAAAAAAGGCAAAGCCGCCCGTGCGTTCGTTGCCGGCGTTGTCAAAATTGTACAGCATCGGCTGGTCAACGGTGTTGGGCGGGACGGGTGGCGGCGTCGGGTTTTTGTGCCCCAGCACGTAAAATTGGTAAGGCGTGCCCGTTGGCAATGCTCTCGTATTTCGGACGATGCGGGTGAACGACTCCCTGCCCAGATGCTCGTAGAATTTGATGAAACCCAGATTGCCCAGGTCGTCAATTTTCACCAACATCGAAGCATTGTCCACCGGCGTGCCACCGGAGCTTATCGGTTCGCTTCGCCCCACCAGCAAAAAGCTGTTGTCAAACGGTCCCGTGTACTCAAAATCAAGCAGTTGCGAGGCGGTGTCCAACTGTTTTTCCCAAATCAGCACCCCGGCATTGGTGAATTTCGAGAAAACCGGAAACTGCGTCGTGGCGGTCTTCCGGGCAGACAAGACATAGGTGAATCCGTTAAAACCCTTGACTTTCGTGGGGCAGTTGTCTTCCGCCGGGTTGCCGTACAGCTTGTAAAAAGTGCTGACGGGCGGCAGTATCGTGCAAGGAATCGGAAAAGAGAACCCGCCAAAAGTGCAGACGACACCCCCCGACCCACGGATGCTGCCGCCGAAGTTGAGCTGACCCGCAGGCGAAGTCGTCGTGAGCGTCCCGATGGGCACTTCCACGTTGAGCGGCAGGCTGCCGAGGTTGAAATTTGTAGTGAAAATCGCCTCCGAATAGTCGCCGTTGACGCTGCCGACAATGTTGGTGTCGGCGGCGATTGCCTCGGTGAAAAACGAGTTGGTGTCGCTGGCACTCAGCACGATTTCGTCAAACCAGCCGGGAATGCTGTCGGTGCGGATGACCGAAATCTCAAATTGGCATGGGTTGCCTGGCACCGTATCAACCACCAGCGCAAAGTATTCGCAAGGTTGCGCCGCCAGGCGCAAGCCAAAAAGCAGGCTCGCCAACAGGCAGGCGAAGGATAATTTTTTCATTGGAAAGGATTTTTTTGAGTGCGCCTGAAATGCCCGCAGAGTGCCCGGAGATGTCATCTGAAAAAAATGAAATTTTTTGGGATGTTTCATTTGTCGGTTGACAGTGGCGAAAAGCTGACAGGTGGAAAACGGGTTTCCCGGCAGGAAAAAT
>CAZHLB010000006.1:23219-27410 GCA_964533005.1 uncultured Saprospiraceae bacterium | reverse complement strand
CACAGTTCCTCTGCGAGGATGACAAAAGCGACTTGCAGACTTGCAGACGGCACACCAGACGGCACAGTTCCTCTGCGAGGATGACAAAAGCGACTTGCAGACTTGCAGACGGCACACGTTCAACCTATCAGAAATTGATTGACAAGCTACTTAGCCAGACGTGCTACACAATTACTTATCGGGATTGCCGATTACCGCACATCCTCCGTCCGCAAACGGACAAACAAGCAGCCGGGCAACCGCTCCATTTTTCAATAAAAAATTGATTTGCAACAGTTTACAGCACTGGCACAAGGGTTGAGTCTCGTTTTGAAAATCACCCGGTCATGTTTCAAAACTATCTCCGCATCGCCCTCCGCAACCTCCTCAAACAAAAAGGGCTTGCCGCCATCAACATCT
This sequence comes from uncultured Saprospiraceae bacterium, assembly GCA_964533005.1. GTDB lineage: Bacteria > Bacteroidota > Bacteroidia > Chitinophagales > Saprospiraceae > UBA6168. The sequence goes on along the minus strand of CAZHLB010000006.1, from coordinate 27,011 downwards.
TCGGCTTGAGCACCGGGCTGGCTTGTTTCAGCCTGTTTTTGCTGTATGCCGTCAATGAATTCAGCTACGACCGCTTCCACGACAAGGCTGACCGCACTTACCGCATGATACAATGGTGGCAACCCGGTTTTGCCGAACGGGACGAGGCAGGCGGCGACCCTTACATGCCCATGCCGTTGGGTGCTGCACTGAAAGCTGACCTGCCGGACGTGGAGCATTCTGTACGAATGCGGGAGGCATGGGGGGAAAATTTCGTGCGGATAAACGGCGAAGTCACCCGTGCGCCGGTTCAATTTGCCGACCCTGCCTTTTTCGACGTGTTTTCCTTCAAGATTAAATATGGGAATGCCGCCGCGTTGAAAGACAAGTACAGCCTCGTGCTGACGGAAAAAATGGCGCAACAGCTTTTCGGCGAAAGCAACCCGACCGGCAAGACGTTGGAAATCAAGCTGGAAGACCAATTTGAACCGTACACCGTATCGGCGGTGACGGAAAATCCGCCCCCAAATTCAACCATCCGGTTCGACATCCTGGGCAATTTTGAACGGCTTTACACGACCGAGTACGGCAAGCGGGGGCTTGAAAAATGGACAAGCCGTTCCTTGTTGACTTACGTGTTGCTGCGCCCCGGCAGCGGCTTGGCGGACAATTCAAAACAACTGCTGGATTTCTACCTGAAGCACTTTCCCGACCAGGAGGAGATGCTGCGCAAAGAAGGCAGTTGGGATGGCAAAGGCGCTCCGCTGACCTATCGCCTGCAACCCCTCCGGGAAATCCACATCGGCACGGAAAAATGGGGAACCGCCGCCGCCAACGTTGACCCGACCGGCATCTGGACGCTACTCGCCATCGCCGCCGGGGTGCTGCTCATCGCCTGCATCAATTTCACCACCCTCTCCATCGGGCGCTCGGCGGGCAGGGCGAAAGAGGTCGGCGTTCGCAAAGTAATTGGCGGCAACCGGGGACAGTTGGTCAGGCAATTTTTGACGGAATCGCTGCTGTTGAGCGGGATTTCGGCGCTCATCGGGCTGGCGTTGGCGCAGGTGTTGATGCCTTTTTTCAACCAAATGGCTGACCGGACGCTGAGTTTTTCCCTAAAAATTTATCCCGAAATCGGCTGGCTGGCGCTCGGCGTGACGCTGCTGGTGGGTTTGCTGGCTGGCAGTTACCCGGCGCTAATTTTGTCCGGTTTCAAGCCGGTGGAAATTTTGAAAAGCAAGGTGCGGCTCGGCGGAGCTAATTTTTTCACCAAATCGCTGGTCACTTCGCAGTTCGTTTTGTCCATCGGGCTGGCGGCGGCGACGCTCATCATTTTGCAGCAACTGAATTTCATGCGCTCCAAAAACCCCGGTTTCAACCGGGAAAACGTGGTCGTGGTGGACGCCAGCGACACGGAAGCAGACAAAATTTATCCTCGCTTCCGGGAGTTTGCTTTGCAACGACCGGAGGTAATGGGTGTGGCAGGCTCCGAGCTGGGCTTGGGCGATGGCATGGGCTGGAGCCAGTTAGGTTGGAATTACAGGGGCGAGCAGAAAGCGGCTTACGAATACTACGTGGACGATGACTATCTGCAAGTTTTAGGTATGCAAATGCTCGCAGGGAAAGATTTCGACCCGAACCTTTCGGGCGACAACGTCATCGTCAACGAAGCCTTTTTGAAAAATTTCGACTGGACGCCGGAAACTGCCATTGGGCAAAAATTGGAAGGCTATTTCGACAAAAATGAAGAGAACAAACCACTACCTACAGTCGTTGGTGTGGTGAAAAATTTCAACTTTTTATCCTTCAAGGAAGAAGTCAAACCGCAGATGTTCCACCAATTCAATGATGATTACTTTGCTCCCTACAAATTTTTCGTCCGCCTGCGCCCCGGCGACCCTGCCCCGGCGCTCGCTGCACTGAAATCTGCCTGGGCGAGCGCCGAGCCGGTGCTGCCTTTCAAGTACACCTTCCTCGACGAAAACCTCGACAATTTTTACAAGTCGGAAGCCCGTTTTGGCAGCATCATCGGCTGGGCAGGCGGCATTTCGATATTCCTGGCTTGCCTCGGTTTGTTCGGTTTGGCGACCCTCGCCGCTGCGAACCGGACGAAGGAAATCGGCATCCGCAAGGTGCTGGGCGCATCGCTGGGCGGCATCGTGAACTTGCTGTCGAAGGATTTTTTGCGGCTGGTCGGCATTGCGTTTTTGATTGGTGCACCGCTCACCTGGTACTTCGTCGGCGACTGGCTGGAGGGGTTTGCTTACCGGATTGATTTGAACTGGCTGCAATTCTTGCTGGCGGGCGGCGGGGCGGCGGCGGTGGCTTTTTTGACGGTGAGTTTTCAGAGCGTGAAAGCAGCCTTGGCGAACCCGGTGAAGTCATTGAGGAGCGAATAACTATTTACCTTCAAAACAAACGGTCATGAAAAATCCTGCCTTTTACATCCGCATTTTCCTTGCCGTAGTTGCCGGAGAAATTGCTTTGATTTTGCTGTCTTCGTTGGTGCAAGCTGTTCTTTTCGACGGCATTTTCTGGACAAAATCATCCTGGTCGGAGTTGCTTATTGGCGGCGTCCTCACGGTGCTCGCCGCATTGGTTTCCGGCATGGTGGCGATGATAATCGTAAAACGGGCGAATTACTTTCCGCACGTCGGGCTGTCGTTGCTGGTTGCCGCCGAAACCTCCTGGCTCATTGCCACGCATCAAACCCCCGACCCTGCCTGGTTCGATGCATTGGCTGGACTATCGCTGATTGGCGGCATCTGGCTGGGCGGCTGGTTGCTTGCCAGAAAGGCGAAACTTCTGAGCAATTCCCTCGGAGGAACAGCATTTTTCAGCTTGCTCTTTCTTTTCACATCGGTTCCCTGCGCAAAGGGTCAGGACGTTCCGCTCGAACTGGCTTTCCAGTCCGTCGAATGGTCGCCCGACGGCAAGCAACTGCTGTTCAGCGCCATTTACCGCAAAGCCGACTGGTCTGATTACAGCCCTGAAAAATGGAAATTGATGCTCCTCGATTTGAAAACCGGGCAGTCGAAATTGGTGACGGATGCCGCTCCATTCGGCGCTTTTTCCCCCGATGGGAAAAAGGTGGCTTACGGCAAGATTGCAGGCGACAAGGACATCTTCGTCAAAGACCTCTCCACCGGCGAAGAGCGCCGCCTGACCACCGACCCAGCCTCCGACGCCGCTCCTTCCTGGTCGCCCGACGGCAGCCAAATTGCCTTCAACAGCAAGCGCACCGGCACGACGGAAATTTTCATCATGGACGCCAACGGCAACGCTCCCCGTCAACTCACCAACAGCGGAGCGCATCGAAGCTACAACCCGCAATGGTCGCCACGAGGCAATCAAATCGTGTATTATTTTGAAAAAGGCGACCGGAAAGACCAGGTCTGGCTCACCGACAGCCAGGGCAGTTTTTTTAAAAACCTGACTGCCGATACCCTGAACAATTACTTCGCCGGTTGGACGCCAAGTGGAATCATTTATGCCGCTGGCGACGAAAAGATTTTCACCATCGGGGCAGACGGCGCAGGCAAAAAGGAGCTAAAAAACGTGCGCTCGTTTTACGCCAGGGTTTCGCCCAATGGGAAGTGGATTGCATATTTTGATAAAGAAAGCCGCTCGCTGGTCGTACAGCGGTTCCCTTCCGGGAAAAAGAAGAAGGCTGTTTTTTCGGTAGCGGAGTATTTGAAGATGCGGTGAGATATGCGAGTTCGGGCTTTTTCTCAGGAGGCTCTGAGTAGGCTGTCAAGTCATGTCTGATAAGTTGCTTGCGTGTCGCCTTGTCAATACCCCCCGGAAAAAAAA
>CAZHLB010000006.1:5084-23209 GCA_964533005.1 uncultured Saprospiraceae bacterium | reverse complement strand
CCCCCCTGCCACCGCGGGCCCGTGGGGGGGCGTGCGCGGCGCTTGGTTCCCGGGGGTTAATACAAAGGCGACACGCAAGCGACTCAGAGCGGCTTAAAGCGATTTATGAGACAGGCTCTCAATCGCTAAGAAACCGCTCCAATTCCTTTGAAATCTTTCCTTCCTATCACCTCCGCCACGCCGCTATCTCCCGCTCAATTTCTTTCGCCACCTCCGTCCAAGCGACATCTTTATTAGCAGCGGTAGTGATGATATTGTCTTTGCGGGGCAGCCCCTGCAATTTCCCGAAAGGAGTGCCTTCCCACGAACAGGCTCGAACTTTAATCGGAATGACTCTCGCCTCGCCCGCTTCGTGGCGACGCATCGCTGCGCCGATTTCCCTTTCCATCACATAATCCGTGTTCAGAAAATCGGCGCTGAGCAGCAAGAAAATAATGTCGGCGGTCGCCAGCGACGTGTTGATTTTATCGTCCCATTCTTCGCCGGGGCGGATGTCACGGTCATCCCAAAGGCGGATTTTTCCGTTGCGCTCCATCGTGCGGAGGTGCTTCCGAAATTCTTTCAGATGTTCTGCGTCTGCTTTGGAATAAGAGAAAAAAGCAAGCGGGATTTTTTCTGGAGCTTGCGTTTTGCTCATCACCACTGGCTGCCCCACCGCCAGATTTTCAAATACAAACAGGTCGCCTAACAACTCCACCAACTTTACTTCTTCCAGCGACTTGTCGCATTCCACCGTCCGGCGCCCTTTTTCGAGGCGGTTTTTCAGGTTTTCAAAATCGAAAAAGTGCTGCTTGTTTTTCCCCGTTTGGCAACCCTCGCAGGGGCAGGGCACGATTTCCGACGCTTTGATGCCCTTGTATTCTTCGTGCAAGTCCCGGAAGGTTTTCAGGATGGCGGTCAGCAGTCCCTTGCGGTTGCTGCCTTGCGAGCGGATTTGAAAGGCGTCCCGACCCTGCGATTTGGTTTTGACCACTTCGGCGAGGGTGTCGGACGACCAGCGCAGCACCACGCCGTTGCGCCAGACGAGGGTGCGACCCCGGTCAATATCGGTGTGGCGGCTGACGATGAACTGGGTCAGCAGCGCCTTCGGCAAAAACTCGTATTCGATGTAGAGTTCCAGCCCTTCCGCGGCGGGCAGTTCCCATCCGGCGGGCGGGGCGGGCGGCAGCAGCGGCGGGGCGACGTATTCCTTGCCGTTGGGCAGCGGGTATGCCATTTTGAACTGCTGCATCAGTTCTAACAGTTGCGGGCGCATCTCGCACTCGGCTTCGTCCGACCAGATGCGCTTCAAATCTTCGCCGTCGAAAAAGCCCTTTTTCTCCTCCGCCACCCGGCGGTCTTCGAGAATTTTATAGACCGCCCCGGTCGCCCACTCGTTTTTCAGGATGACGTGCTGCCGCAGGATTTCGTTTTTCTGGTAGTGCAGGCAGACGCCGATTTTGTGCAACACTCCGCTCAGGATGAGGGCGCTTGCTTTCTCCGGCAGGTCATTTTCCCGGCAGATTTTCAGGTATTCCCCGAAGGGGATGAAGTTTTCCTCCCGCCTGCGCTCTAATTCCCGGCGGATGGCTGCCCAGTTTTTCGGGTATTCCGCCTGCGTATGCGGGAGCGTTTCGGCGAAGTGGCGGATGTCTTTTTCCAATTGCGGGAAGCCCTGCCGTGTGAGCAGGTTGACTAAGCGCACTTCCTTCAGCAGTTTGGGAAAGCGTTTCCGCCAATGCTCCTCGTCGAATGCGCCGTAGCCGATGCCTTCCCGGAATTCGTTGAGCGCCATCACCAGCGGGCTGCCTTCGCCAAAAAGTTCTGCCGTTTGCAGCCAGTCGTCGTAGTCGGTGCCGGCATTGCCGCTGTCCGCTACCATGACGTAAACGGCGCCTTCGGTGTAAAAAAACTGGTGCAATGGTTTGTATTTGTCCTGCCCCGCAAAATCCCAGATGTGCAGCTTGAATTCCCTACCCTCCGCCACCGGGAAGCGGTATTCACCGATATTTATGTCTACACCCAAAGTACGCTGGGCTTCAGTGGGAAGGGGTTTGTCAAGCATACGGTTCGCCAATGTGGTCTTGCCTGCTCTGCCGTCACCGAGTAGGATAAGTTTGGCTTCTAGGAGGAGGTTAGAGCCAGTCTTTTCTTTTTGGCGAAAGTAGTCGAGGATAGCTTCGTTACCTTGGGAAACCACTGCTTCCGGTGGTCTAGCGAGAGGGTTGTTTCTGAGGTTGATGCCGTCTCCGAAACGCCAGATGGTCACTGGTACGCCTTTCTTTATCAAAGGCAAAAGTGGCGTGAGGTCGCTGATGTTATTGTGTGAGAGGTCAAGCGTGGATAGGTTGGTAAATTTTTCAAGGAAACGCCCATCTGAGATTTTATTTTTTCTAAGGTCAAGCGTGGATAGGTTGGTAAGTTTTTCGAGAAAATGTCCGTTGGAAATTTGATTGTTTGTAAGGTCAAGTGCAGTAAGATTTGTGAGTTTTTCAAGAAAACGCCAATCGGAAATTTGATTGTTTGTAAGGTCAAGTGCAGTAAGATTTGTGAGTTTTTCGAGGAAATGCCAATCAGAGATTTTATTTCTGCTGAGGTAAAGCGAGGTGAGTGTAGTCAGTTTTTCAAGGCAACATCCATCAATGATTTGGTTATCACTGAGGTAAAGTGAGGTGATTCCAGAAAGATTTTCGAGGAAACGGCAATCAGAGACTTGCCATTTCCCATTTATCAAGTCACCGCCAAAGACCAGCCTTTTTATTCCAGGTGGAAGAGAGTAGGATGGCGAGGCATTGAGTTGATTTGGAGCCATAGAGTTTTGACTACCCACCCATTTTCTCTGCTCCCAATCCCACCAACGATTAGAAACAATAAGTGTCTCCAACCAATGCAAATCAGATAGGTCAGGCAGTTCAGTCAGTCCGCAGCGTCCAATATCGAGGTAGCCCGTGCGCTGTTCTTTTTCAAGTTCGATAAGTTCATTTGCAGTCATGTCGGCAGGTGTTTGAATGATTGGGGTAAAGATGAAAAAGAAATCAGAAAGCAATGCCCGCTACCTGCCGCTGTCCTACTTTCGCAGCAAAAACCAACTCCAAGAAATCAAAAAACAAAAACAACCAACTATGCTGACATTCGATGAGAAAGGGAATCTTCATCCTTACGAGGTCATTGAAATGGACTTGACGGCATTCGAGCGGTTTTTTGTTGAAAATATGGAGGATAGGGAGCATCGGAGGCGGCTGTTTTCAAAATACCTGCGGTTCATGGAAGAATACAAATCGGCGCTTGGCTTATCCTTTTTTCAGTGGGTGAACGGCAGCTTCACGACCACGAAACCGTATCCCGGCGACATTGACGTGGTGAGTTTTATTGATTACGACCAGTTCGTGCGAAAGCTGGGCATTCTTGACCGCTTTTATGAACTCGGCAAAAAAAACTACAACGTGGATGCTCATTTTGCCTCAACTTGCAAGTGGAACCATCGTTTTCACGATAGAGCCGTCCAGGATGAAGCGTACTGGAAAAATGTCTTCGGTTTTTCCAGACCTGATGAAAACGAAGTCCGACACCCAAAAGGCATCATAAAAATCAAATTTTGAGCGAAATGAATGAATTCAAAGGATATAAAATTCAAGGCATTATTGATGATATCAACAATGCGCAAGCCATGATTGAAATGCACCAGGGTTATCAGGACAACGACCCTGTTTCTGCTTTTATGATTAAGCAATACAAAGGCATTAAAAGGAAACTTTTCAAGGAATTGCTCGCCGAATTAATGCTGGCGGACGTAAGTTATCGAGATATGGAGCAATTCATTCAACGATTAACTTCCTACCTAAAGCAGTCGGATGAAGCGGCTGTCGTTCCGAGAGAATTGAAATCGAATTTGGCAAAGATGGAGAAGCTGATGGCTGCGTAGTGATTTTATTTCCTTCGAGGATATTTATTCCCCTTCGGATTGCGCCCATATTTTTCATAATAAGCATCAATGTACGCCCGCTCTATTTTCAAAGCTTCCCTTCGACCAGGAATGTCTTTGAGCAACGTTTCCGCTCCAAACTTGTCGTACTCCGCTGCCAGGTTCATTTCTTCCACTTGCTCTCTTGCCTTCGCAGAAAGCCCGTCCTCTTCCTCGATGGGGTCGTCGGAAATGCCATATTTGAAAGTGTCCCTGTCCGAGCGTTTGAAAATATCGTAGAGGTGATGAAGATTGTCGTTGGCTTTCGAATTTCCGTGCATGGCAGGCGAGATTTAGGCGGTTTCCAATTCATTTTTCCAGCCCATTTTATTGCTGAAAGTTTCCACGGAATATGCCGCAACGTAGCGCAAAACGGTTCCTTTTTTTCGCCGGTGCGCCTCGTTGGGAATGCGTAACAATGGAGCAAATTCAAGGTCTTTCGGCATTTTTCGAGGGTCTTTCCGAGCGGCTTCATAAACTGATTTTCCATTTGCAACGGCGGCGCAACGGGCAAAAAGAAAGCCGTCTTCTGAAAAATATTCGGCATCCGGGCGGTAGGCTCCTTCGCCAATCTCACGGGCATGAGCTTCCGTGTCGAGCAAGTAGAGTTTTTGAGAAAGGATGTCTTTGAAATCATAAATATGGCGCAAACTACCCTTGGTTAGAGCGGCGACAACAGGTTCGATGACGGCGTCGTCGTCGCCCGTTTTGCTCCAATCGAGCAGGTTTATCAAATCCCAAAAACCCTGCTCGCTCAAGCCGCCTGCCACGGGCTTGTCGCTCAATTCAATCTGCACGGAAGCATTCGGATATTTTTCCTGCAAATCGAAAATTCTTTCGGGGCTGATGCTGCGCAATGGATATCGAAGGACGTTGGTCATGGCAATCGAAGATGTTGAATTCGATGAAAAATAGCGTGGTATCTCTTGCAAAGTTAGGCTTTCTATTGAGAGGAAAATAAAGCCTGAGTCATCCGGGCTTTCCGAATTCCCCGCTTTCCTTCTCAAACACCTCTACCTTTTTTTTTACCCCGCTACGAAAAATTTCCTACGAAAAATTTCCTACGAAACTTTTCCTACCTATCTTCGCCCCATGAAATCGCAAAAAAGACAAGCCGCCGGGCAACCGGAGCCTACCAAATCGGAGCTGGAAATCCTGCAAGTTTTGTGGCAAAAGGGCGCTTCCACCGTCCGCACGGTGAACGACGCCCTCAACGAACAAATGCGGGAGGTGAACTACACCTCCACGCTCAAGCTCATGCAAATCATGCTCGACAAAGGTTTGCTCCTGCGGGAAATCGAGGGAAAAAATCACGTCTATCGTCCGGCGGAACAGCAAGAAATCGTACAGACTCGTGTCATCAAGGGCTTGGCGACCCTCGCTTTTGGCGGGTCGCCAACTTCCCTTGTGCTGCGGGTGCTTGGCAACGGCGACACCTCGCCGGAGGAGTTGGAGGAGATAAAACGGATGATTCAACAGATTGAAAATCAGTCATCCAGGTAAATATGACGCCCACCTTTCCGAAAGTTTCAAACTTTCGGAAAGGTGGGCTCTACAACCAGCAAAAACATTCCAAATGAATATCATCGAATCCATCTTCCCTTCCCACTTCGCCGAAGCACTCGGCTGGATGGTTTTGCATAGCCTTTGGCAAGGAGTGGCGGCGGCGTTTTTGGCGGCGCTGGCATTGATTGCGCTGCGAAATCGCCCGGCGATGCTGCGCTACCGGGTGGCAAATCTTGCGTTGGCGGCTACGCTGGTGGCGGCGGCAGGCACCTTTTTTTACTACTACGATGCGCCAACCGCCCCGGCAGTTTTGGCGCAAGAAACAATTGAGCAAGTTGCCGGGAGCTTGCCTTTGCCTTCGCAAACATTTGAAAACCAGCTTGCTCCGCTCGAACCGGCGCAAACTTCCCTGCTCGACGCAGCCACCTGGCAGGCATATTTCAGCCCGCATTTGCCGCTGATTGTCCTGTTTTGGTTCATCGGCATGAGCGTATTCCTGCTACGGTTGCTGGGCAATTTTGCCTGCATCCATTATTTCAAAAACCACCTGAGTTTTCCCGTCGAAAGCTACTGGGAGGAGGTTTTGCAAAACCTTTCGCAGCGGGCGGGTATTCGCAAAACCGTGCAATTGCTCGAATCTGCGCTGGTGCGCACGCCGCTCATGGTGGGTTATTTGAAGCCGGTCATCCTGTTCCCGGTAGGCATGATTAACCGCCTCGACCCGAAAGAAGCGGAAGCCATTCTTGCCCACGAACTGGCGCATATTCTTCACCACGACTACCTGCTGAATTTCCTGCAAACCTTCGTCGAGACGCTTTTTTACTTCCACCCAGCCATCTGGTGGCTTTCCGCCAAAATCCGGCAGGAGCGGGAAATGGCTGCCGACGACGCTGCCATCCGCCTCACCGGCAACTCGGTGGCGTATGCAAAAACGCTGGTCATGGTGCAGGAAATGGCGTTTGCGAGGATGCCGGAAGGCGTTGCCTTCGCCTTTGCGGGCACCCGGAAAAGCCAATTGTTTCATCGCATTCAGCGCATCCTGAATATCAAATCTTCTAAAAATTTCAACATGGAAAAGATTGTAGGAACCTTGGCTGTCGTGCTCGTCCTGATTGGGCTGGGCTATTCGCAAACCACGAAAACCATTCCGCCTGCGGGCGAAAATTCTACCCAAACGGCGGTGTCCGGCGACGGTTTGTCTGGCGTCTGGCAAGCCAATATCGAAGATGGAAAAGTCTGCATTACCCTGACCAGTCGCAGAGATGGCGGCTCCTGGATGAGCGGCGATTGTTTTGCTATCTCCGATTTTTCGGCACTGCCGAAGGGGCAGGAAGGCGAGTTTACCATGACCCGCCCGGCTGGGAAAATGACTTTTACCGGCAAGTTTGAAGGCAACGAAGGCTACGGCAAATTCACCTTCGCCCCGGACAAAACCTTCGCCGATTGGTTGACGCAACAAGGCATTGCAGGCATCGGCGAGGAGGAAATGATTCACCTCTTTTTTGCCGGAACGGACAAAGCCTACGTCAACTCGCTGAAACAAGTGGGCTACGATAAAATCAGCGGCGAAGACCTGGTCAACCTTTCCATTCACGAAGTGGATGCAGGGAAGATTCAGGCATATCACAACCTCTCCAAAAAGTTAGGCGAAGGCAGACCGAGCATCGAAACGATGGTCAATTTGAGCATTCACGAAGTCACGCCGGAGTACGCTGCGCAATTGGCAGATATGGGTTTTGTGAACCTAAGTTCGGAGGACGTGATGAACTATAAAATCCACGAAATCACGCCCGAATACGCCAAGCAGGTGAAAGCGATGGGCTTTCCAAATGCCAACCAGGAGGACGTGATGAATTTTAAAATCCACGAAATCACGCCCGAATACCTACAAGAATTGAAAAAAGCCGGGCTGACCAACCTCTCCGCCGAGGAGGTGCTGAACATGAAAATACATGAGGTTTCGCCGGAAAAGGTCGAGGCATTTCGCAAGATGGGCTTCACCAACCTCTCGCATGAGGACATCCTGAACCTGCAAATCCACGAGGTTGACCCGAAATTTTTAGAGGAAATGAAAAGCCTCGGTTTCAAAAACCTGAGTGCCGAGGATGCCGTGAACCTGCGCATTCACGAAGTGAGTGCCGAATACGTGGCTGAATTAAAAAAGGCGGGTTTCAGCGACCTGTCCATGGAAGACGTGGTGAACTGCAAAATCCACGAAGTCACCGCTGCGTATGTGAATGAATTGAGACAAGGCGGTTTCGACAAACTCTCCGCCGAAGATGTGATGAACTGCAAAATCCACGAGGTGTCGCCCGCCAACTTGAAAGGTTTTGAACAGTTGGGTTTCAAAAACATCAATGTCGAGGACGCCATCAATTTGCATATTCACGAAGTCACGCCGGAGTTTATCAAGAAAATGCAGGACAAAGGTTTCAAGGATATGAGCCTGGAGGAATACATCAATTTGAAGGTTCAGTTTGGGGATAAGATGAAGTGAAAGGTTTAGAAGGTTGAGGAGGTTTAGCAGGTTTAGCGCTAAACCTGCTAAACCTCCTCAACCTTCTAAACCGATTCAAAAATCATTTTCTTCAGTTTGCCTGCCCCCGGCGCTGGTTTTCCTTTTGGATGAGCAGCGCCGGGGGCAGTGTTTTTTTGAGCCAGGCGGGTTATTCTCCGCAAAATTTGCGGGGATTAACCTTGTTATTCGCCGCACCGCACACCGATGTTTCACCAACAAGTCAAACTTATGGTTTCCCAAGCAGGTGGGCTTTCATGCCTCCATAATCCGGGCGGATAAAAAATTGGTCGTAACAAAGTTTTCTAAGAATGGAAGCAGGGCGCAAGTGCCAACTTGCCCAGGTGAGCGGAGAATCTCCATTCATGTCTTTGGCATCAATGATAGCCCCCGCATCCAGCAAAAGCTGAATGGTTTCTTCCGTGCCGAAAGCAGCGGCACGATGCAGGGGAGTTTCCGCTTTCGTCCTGCAATCCCGCATGAAACTGCCAGTTTCTGCGGATGCTTTTGTCACACAATTCGGATTCGCACCATGCGCAAGCAGCACTTTGATAACCAGGTCGTGTGCGAGGCGATTTGCCGTGCATAAAGCGGAATGCAAGGGTGTCTCTCCCGTTTCCGGCAATGGATGATTGACGTCAGCGCCATTTTCGATGAGGAACTGAGATAGTCGCCAGTGCCCATGAAAAGCAGCGCCGTTGAGGTCGAAATTTTCTCCGAGCGATTCCAACGATCCGCCGTGTGCGAGCAGGAATCGCATGGCGCTCACGTCTCCGTAATATGCGCACCATTTAATTAAAGACACGCCATTTGGATCGCTTGAATTGGCGGCATTTCCCGCTGAAATATACTCGAAGACCAAGTCTGTGCGCCCGTCGGCTATTCGATTTAGCATGGTTGTCTGTTGGTGAAAGTTCATTGTATTGTTTATGATTTTTGAAGGAATAAAAGTAATGGGGTAAACCGAATTACCCGCAAAATAGGTGGAGTTGTAAGGTGTTCATTTTCAACCCACAACTGACTCGTCCTAAAATAGCTTTACACAAAAACAAGTAAAGCCGTGACAGGACAAAGCAAGCGAATCAAATCCCATAATCGCTACCCGGAAGAGCTCAAGCGAAAGATAGCGAAAGAGTATCTTTCAGGTAAAGCGAGCTACGGCGTCTTAGCCGAAGAACATGGATTAAAGGACAAAGGCGTAGTGCAAGAATTTGTCAAATGGTATCGGCGCAAGGGCGAACTTTTCGCCCTCAATCAAGCTGAGATGCCAACAAAAAAGACGACGGTGGCAACTTCTGCCGAGCCAAACACCGAGGAGCAAATCAAGGAACTGAAGCGCCAGTTGGAACTTTCGGAACTGAAAGTGGAAGCGCTGGAAACGCTAATTGACCTGGCGGAAGAGCAACTGAAAATTGACATCCGAAAAAAGTCTGGCGCCAAGCAGTCGAAAAAATGAAGGCGTACTACAAAACTGTCGGGCTGGCAGTTTTGTGTAGCCTGTTTGGCAAAAGCCGTCAAGCCTTCTACGAACAAAAATGGCAGGAAGAGAAAGAACTTTTCCAGGATGCCATCATCGTTGACCTGGTGCGAAACGAGCGCCGCATCGCCCGGCGAGTGGGCGGGCGCAACTTGTACCACATACTGAAAAGCGAGTTGGAAGCTCGGCAAGTTCAGGTGGGACGAGACCGTTTTTTCACCGTGCTACGGGAAAACGACCTGCTGGTCAAGCGTCGGCGAAAGCGTATGGCGACTACGATGAGCCGACATGAATTGCCCAAATATCCCAACCTGGCAAAAGCCCTGGAGGTCGAACAGGCGGAGCAACTTTGGGTCAGTGACATCACCTACATTCGGGTGGGCGAAACTTTCTGCTACCTGATTTTGATAACGGACGCCTATTCACACCAGGTCGTAGGCTACCATTTTAGCGAAATGATGGATGCCACCACGTGCGTCCTGGCATTGAACATGGCGCTTGCCGGACGGCGCTACCCTGCTCGCCCGCTGATGCACCACTCCGACCGGGGCTTGCAATATTGCTCCAAAGCCTACGTCGAAGTGCTGAAAAACAACGGCATCCGTATCAGCATGACTGAAAATGGTGACCCGTTGGAGAACGCCATCGCCGAGCGCATGAACGGCATTTTGAAAGACAGCTTTGAGCTTGACCGCACGTTTTCTTGCTTTGCAGAAGCTCGTGCGTTTATCGAACAAGCCATCGGGTATTACAACAACCGCCGTCCGCATTCCTCCTGCGACCTGCTGACGCCAAACGAGGCGCACACTCGCACAGGCACTTTGAAAAAGCACTGGAAAACCTTTGCCGAAAAAATGCAAGCCAGGGCTGAAAAAAATGGGGTGATGGCGCTGGAAGCCGCCAGTTAACCGCTCAGGCAAAATTGGCATTTGGGCAGCGCCGATGTCAAGGACAAGCCCAGGTGGTTTTGGCGAATAAACTTTTTGCGCCCCGGAAAACCCTACGGACATTCAAAATCCGGGCAGGGGCGCAAAAACTTTATTCGCCAAAATCCTTGACATCGGCGCTGCCCAAACTCCAAAAGTGCCTAAGCGGTCAACTGGCTGGGTATGTCAATGGCTCCGAAAGAAGCCGTAACTAATTTTTGATTGTAAAGCCAATTTAGGATTCACTTTCCGGTTGTCAGGTTTTTTCAGGACTATTTTTGTGACTGTAAAATCCTCGCCGGACTATCTCTTAATCTGTAAAGTAATTTCAGGACGACGCAGCCATTTAACCATCCAGCCATTCAACCATTTACCTCATCAAAGTCACATCCCCCTCGAACAGCATCACCCGCCCATCCACCAATTCCACCTCCGCAAACCAAGCAAAAACCGCCGGGTTCATCAACTCGCCCCGGTGCTTGCCATCCCAGCCGTAGGCGGGGTCGTTGGGCAGGAAATTGTGATATTCATAGACCGTCTCGCCCCACCTCGAAAAGACTAAGAACGACTTGATGTTCACCACCACCGACGGGTCGGCGAAGATGGTCAGCACATCGTTTGTGCCGTCGCCGTTGGGCGAAAAGGCATTCGGAACGAAGACGCTCACCCGCTTGTCCACCACCAGCAGCAGCCGCTCGGTGTCCTCGCAGCCCTTTTCGTTGACGGCTGTGATTTGGTACAAAATAGTCGCTTCCGGCGTGGAAATCGGGTTAAGGCAAGTGTCGCAACTCAGCCAGGTGCTTGGCGTCCAGGTGACCGACTGCACCTCGTCGAGCGGCACACTTACCTGCGTTTCAATCTGATAGCTGTCGCCCAATTTCAGCACCGCTTCCGGCTCAACTTCGATATTGAACTCCAACGGCTGAATGATTTCCGCTTCGAGCGTCGCCGTGCAGCCGCCGCCATCCACGATGAGCAATTCATAAATGCCGGGTTCGACTTTCGTGAAAATGGGATAAGTCGTGAAAGTTTCGCCGCCGTCAATCGAGAATTTGAAAGGCGCTCCGCCAATCACCGAGTCAATCGCAATCGCCCCTTGGTCGCCGTAGCAAGGCGGTTGAATCGTGTGAACCGAAGCGATGGGTTCCACCGGCGAAATCAAAACCTCGTCCGTGTCGGTGCAGCCGTTGGCGGGGTTGGTCACGAGCAAATTGTACGTTCCCGGCAGTTGGATGGTCGGCTGGACAACGTTGACGTTGCCGGTCAATTCGCCGTCCGAAGTCGTCCAGAGGTAGGTGAAACCAGGGTCGCCGGTCGAGCCGGAGCCGTCGAGCAACGCCGTTTCGCCAAAACAATAAATGCTGAACGGCTCGCCCGCATCCGCCGACGGCAAATCCAAATCGGCATTGACGACGACCGAAATCGCATTCATGCAATGGTTCACCGGGTCTTCGCCGAGGAAAAAGTAGGTGCCGGGAGCGGTCACGTTCAGGTTTGCGCCAGCGCCGATGAGGGTAGTGTCCGTGCCGCTGACGGTCGCCCAATTGAACAAAATGCCTGGGAATGAGGAACTTCCGTTCAGCGTGACCGACGAAGTGACGCAAGTCAACGTGCCCGGCGTTGCGATGGAAAGCGGCGGGTACGAAAGGTCTTCGTCAATTTCAATGCTCGCCGTGTCCGAGCAGAAAGTCATCGTGTCGAGCGCCACGAAAACGTAAGTGCCGGGATTGTCAATCGGAACGGGGTTGCCGTTGGTAAAAATTTGCCCGTTCGCCAGCCAGATGATGCCCGCTGCGGACGTGCCTTCGACCGAGCCGGAAAGCACAATTTGGCTGATTTGGCAATCCAAAATATCGCTGGGGCTGAACGAGATGCTGGCGGTGACGACATTGCTCAGGTCGGCAACCTGTACGGCGGCGGTGTCCCGGCAGCCGTTCGCATCCACAATCAATCGGTACGTTCCCGCCGAGCCAGCCTGCGTCGTTGCTTGGGCGGTGCTGCCCACAATTTGACCGCCGCCACTCGTGCTCCACGTGAAAATGGAGGTCGGCACGGTCGAGCTTCCCACCAAATCCACCTGCGTCACGGCGCAATTCAGCGGCTCCGGCGTCAGGATGGTGACGCTCGGTTGCTCCTTCCACAAAACAGGCATACCGAGCGAAACGACGGTGCAGAAATCGCTCAAAATCACATTGCCGTTCGGGTCTCCATTTCCGGCAACAGCCGAAATGTAGTAAGTCACGCCCCAAGCCATGCCCAGCGAGGCATCGAAGCAGAAATTGGGCTGACCGTTGCGAGCAATTTCATTCACTATTTGACCGCCGTTGCCTTCGTGCAAAATGAACTCCACCACGTCGTTGGAGTCCAAAAATTCATTGAGTTGGTTGTACGACCCAGCCAGGCAGCCTGCCCCGCAACGAGACTGCAAACTGTTCGACATCGTACCCACCTGCGTCCCGCAATCAATCGGCGTGATGTTGAAATTGCAGTTCGCCGGGCAGCCGTTTGCGTCGGTCACGTTGATTTGGTAGCTGCCTTCCGCAAGGCTGCCAATCACAAAATTTCCTGCATTCACGTTGCCCTGGCTGCCGCCGGGATTCCAGTCCACCGAGTACGGCGCAGTGCCGCCCGTGATGTTCACGCCACCGATGCCGTCCACCATGCCAGGCAAGCTAACAGGTTGGGATTGAGCGCATTGGAGCGCCAGACCACTCGTCGGTTGATTGATGGTGAAGCTGATGCTTGCGGTGCAATCCGATTGCTCCGTGACCGTCACGGAGTAATTGCCGGGCGGCAAATTCGCCGGGTCTTCGATGTCGCCAAGCTGCGGCGACCAGACAAAAATGTAAGGCTGGACGCCGCCGCTCACCTGTAAATCAATCGAGCCATTGTCTTCGCCAAAACAAGGAATGTCCTGCGCAACGCCGTCCAAACTCACGCTCGGCGAAACGTCCCCGACGGTGAAGCTGGCAGTCGTCGAGCAACTCGAACCTTGCGAAACGGTCACCGTGTAGTCGCCTGCGCTGAGGCTGGCGATGTCTTCGGAAGTTGCATTATTTGACCAAATGAAAATATACGGGAAGCCGGAAGCAGGCGTCGCAGGCGAAACGCTGATGCCCACCTGCCCATTCGGGAAGAAACAATTCGAGTTTGAAGTCGCCGTCCCGGCAATGCTGAACAAAGCCGGGTCGTCGGGCACGGTCACGCTAGCGACTGATTGACAGCCGTTTGCGCCGACGACGGTGACGGAATAATCGCCCGGCAGCAGCGTGGCGATGTCTTCCGAAGTCTCGTTGGTTGACCAATTGAAAGTGTACGGAGCGACTGCGGCGGTAACCGTCAAGTCAATTCCGCCATTGGCAACGCCGCAAATCGCAGGCGTCACGTCGGGCGAAATCGCAGGGTCTTCCGTCGTGCTCGGCACGGTGAAACTTGCCTCCGAAGTGCAGCCGCCGCCCGCCGAAACCGTCACCGAATAGCTGCCCGAAGGCACGGCACTGATGTTCGGCGTGGTCGCATTCGTTGACCAATCGTAGGTGTAGCTCAAGCCAGCGCCAGGCGTTGCCGGGCTGACCGTGATGCTCACCCCGCCGTTGTTCACGGCGCAAGAAGTGTTCGGCGAAGGCGTCCCGTTGATGACAGGCGAGAAAATGTTATCCGGCACGTCGAACGAGTTCACCGTGACGCAGCCGTTGCCGCCAGTGACCGTGACCGAGTAGTTGCCTGCGGCAATGCCCGTCAAATCTTCGCCGCTCGTGCTGTTCGACCAGGCAAAAACGTAGGGCGGCTCGCTGCCGCTCACGTCGAGGTCAATGCCGCCGTTGGTGCTGCCGCAAAGCGACGGCTGGATGACCTGACCGAGGATGGGCGCAAGCGTAATGTCGTTCACCGTGAAGCTGGCGACGTTGGTGCAAGTGCCTCCCGCTGAGACAGTTACGGTATAACTGCCACCGGGCAAGGCGGTCAAATCTTCATTCGTCGAGGCGTTCGACCAGAGGTAAGTGTAAGTTCCTGCCGGGCTGACGTCAATGCTGACTGCCCCGTTATTCACTCCGCAACTGGTGTTCGTGGCGGTCGTCCCGTTGATGGAAAAGCTGAGATTGTTGGCTGGAACAGTGGCGCTTCCGGTGGTCGTGCAGCCGTTTGCGCCAGTCACCGTCACGTCGTAATTGCCTGCGGCAATGCCGTTCAAATCTTGCGTCGTCGCCGAATTCGACCACATATAACTATATGGTGTCGTCCCGCCGCTCACGCTCAAATCAATATTGCCATCCAGCAAGCCGCAAAGTTCTGCGGCAACCCCTTGCGAAGTCGCCGGGAAACTGGTCGAGTCTTCCACGATGAAGGTAGCCGTCGCCGTGCAGTCGCCTGCGGCAGTCACGCTGACGGTGTAGGTTCCGGGAGCGAGGTTGGCGATGTCTTCGGTTGCGGCGCTGTTCGACCAGGCAATCGTGTAGCTGCCCGGTGGCGTCACGGTCAGGTCAACGCTGCCTGTTTCCAAAACGCAATGCTTGTCGGGCGAAGCCGTGCCGGCAATGCTGAACGTGTTGCTTTGGTTGGAAACGTTGTAAGTCGCAGTGGTGGAGCAGCCGTTTGCACCGGTGACGGTCACCGAATAGTTGGCGGGGGCGAGGTTGGAAATGCCCGCCGTTGCTGCGCTGTTCGACCAAAGATAGGTGTAGGGCGTCGTCGCATCCGTCACGACGAGGCTGATGCTGCCGATGGGCTGGTTGCAAATGGCAGGGTCAATGGTTTCCGCCAAAGTCGGGTTCGAGGTGTTGCTCGTGACCACGAAAGTGGCAGTTGTGGAACAGGTTTGCCCTTGGCTCACCGTCACCACGTAAGGGCCAGCGGCGAGGTTGGAAATGTCCTCCGTCGTGGCGCTGTTCGACCAGGTGTAATTGTAAGTCCCTGTCGGCGAGACGGTTAAATTCAATGCGCCGTTGCCCGTCGTGCAGGAAGTATTTGCCGTGACTGCGGCGGTTGCGTTCAGCGCCAGGTTGTTGTTCGCAACGGTCACCGAGGCAGTGTTTGTACAGCCGGTGCCGTCGGTCACGGTCACCGTGTAGCTGCCGGGTGCGACGTTGAAAATGCTTGCCGTTGCTGCGTTTGTTGACCAATGATAAGTGTACGGCGACGTGCCGCCGCTGGCAGTGACGGTCGCCGAGCCATTCGCCGTTCCGCAAGTTGCGGCGACGCTGGACGTGCTGACGTTTGGCGGAATCGCCGCATTCGGCACTTCAAAAGTTGCGCTTTGAATGCAATCCATGCCGAGCGTCACCGTCACCGTGAAGTTGCCGGGGGCAAGCCCGGCGATGCTTGAATTCGACTGTCCGTTCGACCAGAGATATTGG
Source organism: uncultured Saprospiraceae bacterium (assembly GCA_964533005.1). Classification (GTDB taxonomy): domain Bacteria; phylum Bacteroidota; class Bacteroidia; order Chitinophagales; family Saprospiraceae; genus UBA6168. Next base: position 7,491 of record CAZHLB010000006.1, on the reverse strand, counting down.
TATGCTTCGAAAGGATACACGTCGAGCACAATCACCCCGTTGGAGTTGGCGCAGGAGGTGTTCGGGTCAATAAATCCTTGAATATCAAAGGGTACATCGTTGTCGGGAATGGCGACCGTGGCAGTGCTGGTGCAGCCGGTCGAGGTGGTTACCGTGACCGAATACGTGCCAGCCGGTTGGTCGAGCAAGTCTTCGATGGGGAAGCCGTTCGACCAAACCACGTCGTAGGGCGGGTAGTTGGTTTCGACGTACAAATCCACCTGCCCGTTCAGCGAGCCGCAAGTCGCAGGCGTGATTTCATAGCTCAAAATTGGGTTTTCGGAAATGTCCGGCACGTTGAAAACCCGCGTTTCCGTGCAGGTTCCGCCTACGCTGACGGTCACCGAATACGTGCCTTGTTGCAGGTTTGGCAAAAACGCCTGATTGCTGCCGTTCGACCAGAGAATGGTCGCATTTGCCGGGTCAACCGAGAGGGTGATGCTGCCATTTCCAACCGCCGTGCAACTGGAGCTTGGCTCGACGTTGCTGAAAATGCTGACGGGAATATCCTCGTTGGGCAGGGTGTAAGAATCAACGTTGGAGCAGCCATTCGCCCCGGTCACGGTGACGGTGTAGCTACCGCCGGGGATGTTGTTCAAGGTTTGCAAATTCGAGCCGTTCGACCAGGAAAAGGTGAACGGCGGAACGCCTCCCGCTGCGGTGGCAGTCAGCGAGCCATTCGACAAGCCGCAATTCGCAGGGTTGTCTGAAAAAACCACACTCGGCTCGTCGGGAATATTGCTAATTGTGAAGCTCGCAACCTCCGTGCAAGTGCCGCCTGCGCTGACCGTCACGGTGTAAGTTCCACCGTTCAAGCCCGTCAAATCCTGCGTCGTCGCCCCGTTCGACCACATATAAGTGTACGAGCCGTTGGGCGGGCTGGACGGGTTTACGTTCAGGTCAATGATGCCGTTTGTGCTGCTACAAGCCGTGTTTTGTATTTCAACGCCGCTGACGGTAAACACGATTGGAATGTCTGGCAAAGTGACGGAAATCGTTGACGAGCAGCCGTTTGCGCCAGTGACCGTCACGTTGTAAGTGTTACCAGCAACGTTCACCAAGTCTTGCGTTGTCGTTCCATTCGACCACGAATAAGTGTACGGCGTGACGCCGCCCGATACCTGGAGGTCAATTAAGCCATTGGCAAAACCGCAATTGGCAGCGGTGAAATTTGCGGTCAGCACCGGCTCGTCCGGGTCGTCGTTGACGGTGAAACTTTGAATGGCGGTGCAGTTTACGCCTGTCGTCACGGTCACGGTGTAGCTTCCCGGCAGGAGGTTCGAGAGGTCTTCGGTCATCGCCCCGTTCGACCAGTTGATGACGTAAGGATTACCCGGCGGCGTGATGGTTAAGTTGATGCTGCCGTTGCCGCCGTTGCAAGTGGTGTTGCTGAGAACGGCGGCGTTGAGGTTGATGGGAATGGGGTTGTCGGGAATGTTGATGCTCGAAACGGTGGTGCAGCCATTCGCTCCCGTGACCGTCACGGTGTAGCTGCCTGCAAGCACGTTGGCAATGCCTGACGAAGTTGACCCATTCGACCAATTGTAAGTGTACGGCGAGACGCCGCCGGAAACGGTGACGCTGGCGTTGCCATTGCTCTGCCCGCAAACCGCCGGGGTGATATTGGGCGAAACGTTCGGCTCGTTCGGGTCGTCGGGCACGTTGAACGAAGCGGTTTGGGTGCAGGTGTTTCCGAGGGTGACGGAGACGGTGTAGTTTCCGGGAGTGAGGTTGGCGAGGTCTTCCGTCGTCGCCCCGTTCGACCAGGCAATCACGTAAGTCAACGGCGGTGGCGGTGGCGGCGAGATGGTCAGGTTGATTGTGCCGTTGCCACCGTTGCAAGTCGAATTGGCAACGACAGCGGCATTGAGGTTGAAAGGAATCACGTCGTCGGGCACGGTGATGGAGGCAGTGGAAGTGCAGCCATTCGCCCCGGTGACGGTCACGGTGTAGCTGCCGCCGGGCACGTTGGACAAATCTTCCGAAGTCTGCCCGCCCCCCCAACTGTAAGTGTATGGCGAGACGCCCCCGCTGACCGAGACGTTGATGCCGCCATTGCTCAAACCGCAGTTGGCGTTGGTGACGGACTGCGTGACGTTTGGCGTGTTCGGCTGGTCGGGCACGGTGAAGCTGGCAGTGCCCGTGCAGGTAGTTCCGGCGGTGACAGTGACCGTGTAGCTGCCGGGGGTCAAGTTGTTCAAAGTGGTAGTTGATGCGCCGTTCGACCAGAGGTAAGTGTAAGAGCCTGCGGGCGGGTTCGCCGGATTGACGGTGATGGAAATGCTGCCGTTGCCGCCGTTGCAGATGGTGTTGGCGGTGGTTGTCCCGGTGACGTTGATGTTGATGGGGTTGTCTGCAACGGGGATGG
>CAZHLB010000006.1:0-5074 GCA_964533005.1 uncultured Saprospiraceae bacterium | reverse complement strand
GCTTGGGTGCAGCCGTATTGGTCGGTGACAGTGACCGTGTAGTTGCCACCGGGGATGTTGGTCAAATCCTGGGAGGTTGCGCTGTTCGACCAGGTGTAAGTGTAGGTTCCGTTGGCGGGTGTGACCGTCAAATCAATGGCGCCGTTGCTCATTCCACAGTTTGCGCCGGTGATGTTTGGAGCGAGGTTGATAGTGGCTTGAATGATGTTGGCGGAGCCTGAAACCGTGCCTGAACACCCCGCCCCGGCGGGGCTGTTCACACTAGTCAAGTTGACGGTTCCCGGCGTCGAGATGGGTAAAGTGTACGGGTTTGTGCTGGTCGTGATGGGCGGCTGCGCCACCCCGGCGATGGTGTAAGTGAAAGTCCACGGAGCCGTTCCGGTGAAAGTGACGGTCAGGTTTACGGGCTGCCCCGACCCGGAACAGAGTACGCCGGTTCCAGAAAGTACAGCGGTCGGCTTGGGAATGACGACGACGGTGGTGCAAGAGGTGGCGGTGTTTTCGTAGCAAGCATTTTCAACCTGCACGCAGACTTGCGCCGTTCCAGCCGTGTTGCCCCAGTTGATGGTGGTGGAGGGTTGGGTGTTCGTTGGCGTTCCGAGCGCAGGCGTCACCGTCCAGTTGTAAATCGTGGCGGCTTCCACCGGGGCAATAGAAACGCCGGTGGAAGTGCCAACACAAACCGTGTCAGGCGCAGTGACGGGCCCCGGCGGGGGCGGCGCAACGCCAACGGTCGAGCCTTCGGTCACGTCAATGGCAAAATTGCAAACGTTCCCGGCGCAACCATCCAGCACGAACCAATAAATCTGCCCGACTACGAAATTGGTGGAGGTGAGGGTGAAAGGATTCGTCGAGCAGGGACACTGCACGTCCATGATTTGGTTGATGCAGCCGCCGTAGATGCCGCCCTGCAAACCCTGGTTGCCGCCTGCCTGGCAATTCGAGGGAGTAACCACGATGGTAATGGTGGTCGTCCCGGCAAAAAATGCGAACCATTCGTCATTGTTCAAGACGTTGTTCGGGCAGCCGGGAAAGTTCTGCACGACGTTGTTGTTGTTGATGGTAGCGCAGTAGCCATCGAGGTTTTCGCACAAGATGGGCGCAGTCGGGCAAGTGCCTCCCGGCGAAGGGAAGCCCGGCGGCGGGCATTGGGCTTGTAGATTGATTTGGTTGAGGGTTAAGAGAAAGAGAGAAAGGAACGGGTACAGACTTCTCATTTCAACCAATGGGTTTGATGCATCGGAAAGGCTTGCTTTCAAGCCTCTGCCACTACATCCGGAACAAGTTTTTGTATGATGGTTAGAGCGACCAGTTAGTGGAATGTTTTCTTTGGAGATGGTTAAGAAAGGCAGGGCGAAGGTACTTTATCCTGATAAAAATCAGCTTCGCCAAAATTTGTGCAAAGCGGGAAGGCGATGTTTTACAGGAATTTGTAGCCGAAAAGGCGGAGGTGGCAAATAAGTGGGAAGGGTTGGATGGCAGCGGTTAATTTTTTCCCGGCAGGCAAAGCGCCAATCCGTAAAAAATTTTCTCGTGACGAGATTGGCTGGCAAATACCGGTGGCATACCTTTGAGGTATCACCAATCAAATATCCAAAGCAATGAAAACCTTGTCCTTAAAACTTCAGGAAGGCATTTTTTCAGATGCGGAGCAAATCATTGCGCAGCTAAAAAAGAACCGCAATGCCTACATCAACGAGGCAATCGAATTTTACAACCGACATCACAAACGCCAGTTGCTGGCAAAAAAATTACAGGAAGAAAGCCTGCTGGTCGCCGACAGTTCGATGGAAGTTTTGAAAGAATTCGAGTTGCTGGAAGATAAAATCTTTGAGTAAGCCTAATTTTGACAAAAACTTTCCAACCATGCTCATTCAATCTCCAACAAAGGCAATTCCCAAAGAACTGATTTACGAAATGGACGACGGCAAGCCTATTTTTTACAAAGGCTACCGCCATTTTTTGAATGAAAGCAAATACGAAAACAACAACGACATGGGAGACAGCAGCCTGCAAGCCTGGCTAAAAGGGAAAATCTTTCTTGAAATCAGCCACGCTTTAGCCCAGCATTACGACGTGACCGTCGGCGAACAAGGGCTTTCTTTGAGCAAACACAATTGGCGGGCAGTTGACATTGCCGTTTTCCGCTTCGGCGACCTGGTTTTGAATAACCAATATTCTAAAAAACCGCCGCTCGTTGCTATCGAAATTGACTTAAAAGCCCATTTTGACTCGCCGGAAAAAGCAGTGGAATATTATGAAAACAAGAACGCCCGCCTCCTTGCCTTTGGCGTTCAAAAAATCATCTGGGCATTTTCAGGCAGCCGCAAAGTCAGGGTTATTTCTGTCAGCGAGCCAGCCAAAACCTTTGAATGGTCGGAAGATGTGCCTGTTATCGAGGATGTGAAATTGAACCTTGACCAACTTTTTGTCAAATACCGGCGAAGCGATTTGTCGGGGTTGAAGTGAATGAAATGTCCAGAAATGTCATCTGAAAAAAAATTTCATTTTTTTTCAGATGACATTTCTTCGCCACCAGCTGGTCAAAACTCGCCCCCATTTCTCTCCTCGCCGCCTTGTTCGTCCTCCCTTTTTTTCTGCTGATTTAGCCGATAGCTCGCCGTCAAAGTCGCCTGCCTCGCCCGCTTAAAATTGCTTTCCGTGAAAAAATCCTCGCCCCTGCTCACGCTGCGCCTGCGCCGGGTGTTGAAAACGTCCCGCACACTCAGGGTCAGGGTGCCATTGTTTTTCAAAACATCGAGGCTGACGCCGAGGTCGGCGTAGTATCCTGCTTTTTCTTCGCCTTGCGGAGTCTTGCGAGGCGCACGGTAATTGAAAGTGGTCTGGATGTCCAGCTTTTTGAAAAGCGTGAGCCGGGAAGAAACTCTGCCGAAGGCAGTAAAATCATCCGTTTCAAACGACTGTCCCAGCGCCTCGCCGCTCGTTTGCGAGCGAAAAAGATTCAGGTTGCCGTTCAGCCGCCAAGCCTCGATGAGGTCGAAAGTCCAGGTGAATTCAAAGCCGTAGTCGTCCCGCTCGGCGAGGTTTTCAGGGCGGGTAAATGAGTTGCCTTCGGCGTCCACCGTGCGCAGGCGCTCGATAACGCCGGTCGAATGGCGGTAAAAAATGGCGGAGGTCAGGGTCGCTTTTTCCCAATATTTGATGTGCCCCAATTCGAAGGAGTTGGTGAATTCAGGCTTCAGTTTCGGGTTGCCGCTCCAAAAATTGCGAGCGTCGCTGAAGGTGAAAAAAGGATTGAGTTCCCAGTCGCCGGGTCTGCGGATGCGGCGGCTGTAGCTGATTTGAAGGGCATTTTCCTTCGGCAATTCGTAGCTCAAATGCAGGCTGGGAAAGAGTTTGCCGTAGCGTTGGCGGTTGATTTCGTTGGTCTGCAAGAGCTTGGTTTCGATGTCCGACCATTCAAAACGCAAGCCCGGCTGGACTGAAAACTTGCCAAACTCGTTGCCGAAAGTGGCGTAGGCAGCCTGCACGTTTTCATTGTACCTGAAATCATTGCTCAAACCGGGCAGCGATTGCCAGGTGTCATTCTGAAATTCTTCCACCAAATAATCATTGTAAACCCGGCTCAGGCTGCCCCGGTAGCCTACCTCCAAACTTCCTTCCTCGCCCACCGGCTGCGAATAATCAGCTTCGAGCAGGTAAATTCCTTCGCCTCCCTCCGTTTTCGAGCGTTGCAAAGTGTGTACATCGCTGCCCAGTCCCAGTTGAGGGTAAAAGTGCTCTTCATAATCTGACCGCTGGTCTTCCTCGTCGCCCTCGTAGCTGAATTCGATGGAAAGCTCCTGGTCTTCTTCTTCAAACAACTTCTTGTAACTCAGCACGTATTCGAGGGTTGGCTCCTGCGTGGTCTCATTGTCCGTGCGAAAAGTTTTGCCGGTTACGATGCCAATTCGATTCAAAAAATCCTTGTACAAGATGTCGTTGGAATTTTCCTCGTCGCTGGTTTCGAACACGAACTCAGCGGTCAGGGTGTTTTTCGGGTTGAAAAAATAATCGAACCCAAGGCGGTGAAATTTTTCCCAACCGCTGCGTTCCCGGTTGGAAAATTGCAGGGTGACGAAGGTGGTGTCATCTGTATAAAACTCCTGATATTGTTTACCCTTGCCGGGGCTGCTGCGGTAATTCAAGCCATAATTTCCGAACAAATTCAGGCGGTTTTTGCGCCAGTTGGCGTTTGCGGCTGCGCCGAAATAGGTAGGATGCCCGCCGCCCAAATCGAGCGAGCCATTGAAACCTGGCTGCCTGTTTTTTTTCAGGACGATGTTGATGATGCCCGACATTCCTTCCGCCTCGTATTTCGCTGAAGGGTTGGTGATGATTTCGACCCGGTCAATCATGTTGGCGGGCAAGTTTCTCAAGCCCGTACCGCTTGCCCCGGCGAGCGCCGAAGGTCTGCCATCAATGAGAATGCGCACTCCTCCCCCACCCCGCAGGCTGACATTTCCATCCACGTCCACCGTCACCGAAGGCACGTTGTCGAGCACGTCCGCCGCCGAGCCGCCCGTGTTTGCGAGGTCTTTGCCGACGTTGAAAATCTTCTTGTCCAGCGAAAGCTGCATCTGGCTGCGCTCTGCCCGCACCTCAATTTCTTCTAAAATTTCGCCTTCCGGCGAAAGTGAAATCGTGCCCAAATTCATTGCGGGTTTGTCTTTTGAAATGGTCACCGGGTTGATGGTCAAGGCTTTGTAGGCGATAAATTCCACTTGGGCGAAGTAGCTGCCGAAGCCAATTTCAATCGAAAACGCTCCTTTTGCGTCTGCGACGCCGCCAGTGACGAGTGCGCTGTCGGTGGTGGAAAACAGGGTGACGGTGGCGAATTCGAGGGGAAGTTTTGATTCGGCGTCGAGGATTTTGCCGGAGACGATGCCAGGAAGGGAGGCGTCGGGATTGCCGCCAGGCTGCGCAATTGTTTGATTGTGAAGGAAAAACAGAGCGAACAGAAACGGGAGCGGATTGGAATTTTTCATGCCGGGTGATTTTTAGTCGGAGGCAAAAGTAGGTAGTCAACCACTAAAGTGTTGTTGGTGTTGAATGTTCTTTGATAGACCAAAAA